>NZ_BDIR01000013.1 GCF_001895145.1 Arcobacter sp. LA11
AATAGGCTTGAGAAATCTGCTTTTGAAGATCTATCTCCATTATCATCTGCTGGAGAATCCACTCCTTCAGTTTCATCTACTGTTAATGTTATATTATTAGCTTGTTTATCAGTTACTACCGTTGCATTTAATCCTGCATCTGGTCCATCATCTTCAATTTTAAAAACATTTTGAGATAAATCTAAATTTGCACTTACTTCATCATCATCAAAATCTGTTATTGTTTGTTTTAATACTAAAGCATCTTTTGCTGCATTTAATACTGAGACATCATCGTGATCTGTTGTATTAGAATGCCATACATTCTCTACTTGTGTAAATGTCACTTTTCCATTTACATCTGAACTAATTGTGAAATATGTTATACCATTTGCTGTACCGCTTATAATACCTGTTCCTAAATCTTGATTAAGTACTATTTCTGTACCTTTAGCTCCATTTATTCCTAAGGCATAAATTCCAGTAGATACATCTGTTCCAGTTAATACTAATGCATAAGATACACTTCCTGCTCCGTCTGCTCCATAATTTACTGGTCCAAAATTATCTGCATAATTTGCAAATGCAGTTTTAATTCCATCACCATCTGTTGGAACAGGAGACTCATCTACTAATATTTCTTCAGCTGATACAATTTCACTATTAACTTTAGGTACATCATCATTAAAACTAATTGCTGAACTAATATCTAATGAATCTGAGCCTGTTCCAAGATCTCCATCACTATCTATTACTGTTACAGTTGCTGTTAAAATTACA
Organism: Arcobacter sp. LA11; assembly: GCF_001895145.1. Lineage (NCBI taxonomy): Bacteria > Pseudomonadati > Campylobacterota > Epsilonproteobacteria > Campylobacterales > Arcobacteraceae > Arcobacter > Arcobacter sp. LA11. The sequence continues at coordinate 760 of NZ_BDIR01000013.1, forward strand.
TTACCTTGTATTAATCCAATATTATTTACATCATTATTTGTTGCATCTCCATCAACTAATTCACCTACATGGTCAATTTCTGCATTCTGTGTTAATGTAATATTTCCTGAGCTATCTACAGAAACTGTAAAAATTGGTTCTAAAATCCCTGCTACATTACCTTCAATTACTCCAGAAGCATTTACTGATAATACAATTGGTAAACCTTCATGTGTTAATCCACTTACTGCGCTTGTTACTGATAATGTATAGTCAATAGTTTTAGAAGTTTCGCCAGTATTATCATCTGCACCATAAGTTGAGTCATCAGTAAATAAGCTTGCAAATGAAGCTGTTGCAGTATCACTATTTGATCCAATTGTATCTTCATCATCTGTTACTAATGTAGGTATTTCATTTTCATTGAAATAAATATTAGCATTTGGAACATCATCTATAATATTAATTACTAATTGTGCACTTGCAGTATCTCCATCTGGATCTTCTACTGTTATAGATATAGTATCTATGATATTATTTACATCATCATTTGTAGCACTTCCATCAGCTAATTCATCGTCATGTTCTAAATTATCTATTAATTCATAAGTATAACTAATTTCAGCTACTCCAGTTGATATTTGAGTATATCCATTAATTACAATATTTCCTTCTCCTGTCGGAATATTAGTAGATTCTGTTGTATTTGTATCCAATAACTGTGCTTCTGTAAATACACGTCCACCAATTGTAATACTTCCTATACCATCCGGAGATTCAACCCTAAAACTTCCATCATAAAATTCATCATTATTTGCACTAACTAAACCACGTTCAAATACAGTACCAATATCTCCAATTATAATAGGAGTATTATTCTCTCCACTCTCAATTTCACCATTAGGGTCATTAGGATCTACAGTTGTACCTCTACCTCTTCCATCAACACCATATACTTGTCCTGAAGGATCAATAGTATCATTAGTGAAACCAGAACCTTGTCCTAGTTCTCCCCCAGCTGCTGCTGCATCTAATCTTTCAAGTAAAGCACCAAAGTCATCAATGATAATACCATTTTGGTAATCTTCATCAGGATTTGTCGTATCAGCTAATAACTCTTTTAATTCACTAATTACTTTATCACCCTGAAAATCATTGTTTAATGCAGTTTCATTAAGTTCTTTCATACCATCATTATCATCCATGATACCTAGAACGGTTTTTGTATTTTCATTAACTGCATCATCAGATTGCTTAATTAATTCTGCCATACCTTTTAGGTTTAATACTAGTCTTTCACCATTTCCAGCAAAAATAAGTTCAACAGATTCATCTCCATCACTTAGATTGAAAGTATATTTTCTACTTCCATCCGTATTATCAAAATAAAACTGTTGTCCTGCACTTGGACTCAGTGTTGTATCCTGAGTAATCTCTTTCGTAGTTTGTGAACCGTCTGGGTTCTTAATTATCAACTTGATCATGACTATATCCTTTGATTTTTTTCTTTTATACCTTATTATATATAAAAAAAGTCTCTAATAAGTCTCTATATATAAATTTAATAATTTTTAATAAATGATAATTCAAGTGGCCATTTTTTGGGAATTTTACCTAGTAATATATTTAGAAAGTAATAAAAATAACTAAATTATTTTTAATTTTTTGGAGTAATTATTTTAAAAAGTGCTCCTTCTTTTGTATTTTCTACCCAGAGTCTTCCATTCATATTATTTTCTATTATTAGTTTTGACATAAATAATCCAATCCCTGTTCCTCCTTTTTTTTCATAAGTAAAAAAAGGTTTGAAAATATTTTCAATAGGCTCTACATTGACGCCACCAGCGTTATCTTCAATAGAAATAAGAACATCCTTTTTTGTTTCAGTAACAATTATTATTATTTTAGGGTCTTTGATTTTTCTTTGAATTAATATATCTTTTGCATTATTTATTATATTTATAAGTACTTGAGTATATTCATTTTTATATCCAACAAGTGTTGGGTTTTTCTTAATTATAATTTCAAGCATAATATTATTTGCTTTTAAACTTGAACTTATAATATTAAGTGAAGCATTTATTTGTTCAGATAATTTAAACTTCTCTTTTTCTTTAGTAGTTGCGAAAAAGTCTCTAAAATCATCAATTGTATTTGACATATATTTTGTTATGTCATTTAATTTTAAAATAGATTCTTTTAATTCTTTTTTATCAAGTTCTAAGTCAAAATCAAGCTTTGCTTGAATTGGGATAAATAAAGACGAAAGTTCCATCAAAGGCTGTCTCCACTGGTGTGCAATGTTATTTAACATTTCTCCCATTGAAGCCATTTTATTTTGTTGAAACATAATCTTGTCTTTCTGCCTATTTTTTTCAACTTCGACAGCAACAAGTTTTTCTAATTCTTTATTTTGTTCCTCTAATTCTAGAAAATCGTCTAATTTAGTTTGTCTCATAATAAATTGATACTATCAATTTATGGTAGGGAGACCCACCATAAATTAGAAATTTTCTCCACGTGAAAAGATTGTTTTAGTAATCTTTTCACCTTCTTCATTAATATATGCAACGTGTCCATTACCAACAACTTTTGCATAACCTTTAGAAAAATCATATGCATATTCATATTTAGGTTCAACTACAACTTTACAATTATCATTGATATATCCCCATTTACCATCTTTAACAGTTCTTGCAAAACCATTATGAAGGTTATATATTTCATCATACACATCATTTATTTTTAGGTCCATATCTTTTGTAATACAACCCCATTTGCCATTTGCATTAGATTGAACAAAAGCTACCTTACCTAAAAACTCTCTAGCATTTCTGAAAATTGGTTTTTGAACAACTTCAAATTCATCATTTAAATAACCAAATTTTTCATCAAGTTTAATCACAGAGAAACCATTAAATAGTTTCGTAATAGAATCATAAATTGGTTTTACAACCATTTCATTATCCTTATTTACGATTCCATATTTTCCTTTATACTCTGCAATTGCATAATCATCGCCATAATAGTTATGAAGCCAATGTAAATTGATTATATGAGGATGATCTGTTTTGATATTTTTATTTTTTCTATCATCAAAATTAGATAATTCATCATATACAGGCTTAATTATTACTTCACTACTATTTTCTAAAGCCCCATATTTTCCTTTTTCATTAACAATTGCAACTTCTTCTTTAGTTGAACAACCAGTGAAGAATAGCACTGCTAATGAAGTTGTTATTAAAACTTTTTTGAACATCATTTATATCCTTATTTATTTGGATCAGTTTCTATTCTAAATTCTACTCTTCTTGATAATTCAATATTTTCCGAACCATCTTCATTAAGAACTAATTCAGAAGAAGACTTACCTTCTGGAACAAATGCTTTCTTGATAAATAATTTATTATCAGAAACAGCAGGATCACTAATATTAGACATATAACCTAGTACAGTATCAGCTCTTTTTTGTGATAAAATTCTATTTTTTTCAAATTTTGCTTCAGGTGTTGGAGCACTTCTATATCTTGAAGATGTATGTCCTTCAACATTTACACTTACAATTTCAGATTCATAATCTTTTAGGATATTGATATATCTTGGGAAAAAGCTATTTAAGATCTCTTTATATTGAGTTCTAATTTTACTACTTCCTCTTGTAAACATAAGCGCTGGATTTTTAAATCTAAAAGTTAATGTATCTTCATCTAATTCAGCATTCCAATCAGAGAAATCTGGTCCAAATTCATTATTTAATGCATTATATAAGTCATTTAATACGTGAATTGTTAAATCATCTTCAGCTTTTCCTCTTTGATTAGCTGAATTAACTGCCATAGCTTGTGCTGTATAATCACCATTTGCTAATTTTTCTTCTACATCTGCACACCATCTGTTACCATCAATGTTACCATCAATTACAGATTGTCCACCATCAAATGATAATTGAACTTTTTGAACATCAGAATCAAGAACATTACCACAAATTTGAGGTGTATTATCATTGATTACTTTATAATCGTCAATTGTAATTAAATTATAAAATTGCTCTTGTGCTACTGGTGCTTCAGCCATAACTTTTTCTGTACACTCAGCTTGAACATTTTCAGCTCTTAACAGTTGTGCAATTTTAACATCATTTGTTTTTGATGCATAATGTAAAGGTGACATGTCATATTTGTCTAATACATCTCTTGATGCACCATTACAAATTAATAACTTTGACATATTTGTATAACCATTTCTAGTAGAGTCAATTAATGGCGTATCACCATACTTATCAATACTATTAACTCCTGCTCCATTTTCTATTAACATAGTTGCTGCATCAAAATGGTTAAATCTAGATGCTAAATGTAATGGAGTATAACCAAATCTATCTTTTTCATTTAAATTGATTTTTTCATCAATAAAAAATTTAACTAATTTTAAATCATTTACTCTAACTGCATCGTGAATTGTTGATTCAGTTAAAATGTCTTTATGACTTAAACCTGTAATTTTATTACCTTGTGCCATGTTTCCTTTGTCGCTCATTGCATTTTCATTTTTAGCTGTACAACCAGTAAAAACAATTAATGCTGCAACACTTAATCCAAATAAATATTTTTTCATTTTTGTCTCCCTTTTTAATTTATCTTTCATGTAATGAATTTTGTTTAACTTTCAATATAGGTTTTAAAATAAAATCCAATATTGTCTTCTTTCCAGTTATAATATCAACACTTGCAATCATACCTGGAATAATTGGAAGTTTATTTCCATTTCTTTCTAAATAGTTCTTCTCTGTTTTGACAATAACTCTATAATAACTCTTTCCCTCCTTAGATTCTTTATCTACGATACTATCTGCTGATATTTCTACAATTTTACCATCAAGCCCACCGTAAATTGAAAAATCATACGCAGTGATTTTTACAATTGCTTTTTGACTTGGATTAATAAATGCAATATCTTTAGGATCTATTTTTGCTTCTACAAGTAATATATCACTTTGTGGAACAATTTCAACTAAATCCATACCAGATTGAACTACACCTCCTATTGTATTAAAGTTAAGTTGTTTTACAATTCCATCAACTGGAGATATAATAGTTGTTTTTGCAACTTTATCTTCATCTCCAACTAATTTTGCCTCAAATTTATTAATCAAACTTGCTGTTTTTTGTAATAAGTCAGAAGCATCTGCTCTAAAAGCATTTAATCTTTCAGATATTCTATTATTTGCTTCTGAAATAGCTAATTCTGATCTTCTAACAGATAAAAGTGCAGCTTCTAAATCTCCACTTACATTTGTATATTCTCTTTCAATATTCAATAAGTCAAATTTTGATTTAACACCTCTACGTGCTAACTTCTGGATTTGAACTCTTTGTTCTTTTATTAAAGAAAAACTCTTTTTTAAGTTTTTAATTGAATTTTTAATTTCTCTTAATTCTTGTCTTTTTTGACCTAATTGAGTTTTTAAAACACTTGCTGATGATTTTAATTCTTTATATCTACTTTCAAGTAAATTCTTTTCTAATTTATCATATCTTGAAGGATCTTCTAATACTTCTTTTGGAAAAACTATTTTAGGTAATTTTTTTCTTACATCAATTTTTGATTCTATTTCAAGTCTTGTTTTGACAGCAAGTAAACTTAAATACTCTTGTTTACTCTCTTCTAAAGTTGCTTGAAACCTCGTAGTATCAATCTTCATTAAAGAAGCACCTTTTTTAATAATCTGTCCTTCTTTTACTAAAATTTCAGAAATAATACCACCATCAAGTGATTGGATTCTTTGAATTTTATCAGAAGGTATTACCTTTCCATTTCCACGTGCTAACTCATCAATCTCAGCTAAGGCAGCCCACGTTATTGCTCCTGCAAAAAATAGTGTTATAAATAAAAAAACAAAATTTGATATTCTATTTGGTTGTTCATTTGCATTTGAATAGCTTGAATAGACAAAATCTAAATCTTCATCTTCTTCATCTGAAAGTCCATACATTCTTCCTAGCCATCCAACTCTCTTTTTAGTTTTTAGCTTTTCAGAAGCTTCTTTATATGTAGAATTATTATCAAAGTTATCACTTGTCATTTTATTCTCTTCAATATCCTGTGGTAATTGATTTTTATTATCCATTTTTACCACCTATATTTGATTTAAAAACTTCTTCTTTTGGTCCATCAAAAGCTACTTCACCATTTTCTATAATAATTACTCTATCTACTAATTGTAATAAAGAAGTTTTATGTGTAACTATTACTAATGTTTTTTCTCCAATAATTTTTTCAATTTTATTAATAAATGCTTTTTCTGTCTGTCTATCCATTGCATTTGTTGGTTCATCAAGCATTAAAATATTTGGATTAGAGATAAGTGCTCTAGCTAAAGTTACTGATTGACGTTCACCACCACTTAAGCCTTCACCACGTTCACCTACCATTAAATCAAAACCTGCTTCATGTTTTCCTAAAAATTCATCTAAGCCAGCAACTTTAGAAACTTTTAGTAACTCTTCATCAGCTACGTATTGTTCTCCAATTGTAATATTATCTTTAATAGTTCCCATAAATAAAAATGGCTCTTGTGGTACACAACCTACTGCATGTCTTAAATCAATAGGATCAATTTGTCTTGTGTCAACACCATCGATTAAAACTGAACCACTTTTTGGTTCATATAAATTTAAAATTAATTTTAATAATGTAGATTTTCCAGAACCTATTTTTCCTAAAATAGCAACTTTTTCACCCTCATTTATAGTAAGATTTAAATTTTTAATAGTTTGATGATTCTGATCTTTGTATGAAAACATCACATCTTTTAATTCTATTTTACCTTTTAAATCAGGTCTGTTAATATATGCTTTATTCTCTTTTTCAACAGGCATTTTCATAACTTCATCAAGATTATTTAAAGATAACATTGTTTTATCAAATTTTATAATTAACCCTACAAGTTGAGAAACAGGGGCAATAACTCTTCCATTTAATATCATAGCTGCAATAATTGCACCCATTGTTATTTCACCCTCACTTGCTAAATATACTCCACCAGCAACAATAGCAATATTCGAAAACTGAGAAATAAAAGCAGTAAAATAAGTAATTGTTTGAGATAAAAAATGACCTTTATCTGCATAGTGTACAGTTTTATTTACTGATTGATCCCAATTAGTTCTCATTCTATTTTGAGCTCTAACACTTTTGATAATTTCTAAACCAGTTACTGCTTCAATTAACGTTGTATGCTTAATCTGCTCTTCTTTTACAGATTTTTCAATAAGTGTTTTAAGAGGTCTTTGCATATACCATGAAATCAATAAAGATATAAAAACTGTTGCAATTGTGATATAAGCTAATGGCCCACCAATATAAAAAATTACTAATATAAAAATAATTACAAATGGAAAATCTACAAAAGCTGCTACAGTTGCACTAGTAAAGAACTCTCTTACACTTTCAAAAGATTGTAATCTACTTACAAACTGTCCAGTTGAAGCTGGTTTTGAATCAATCTTTATATTTAAAACATGATTAAATATTTTATTTGAAATTATAGTATCTGTTCTTTTACTAGCAATTCCTAAAAAATATGACCTTAGTAATTTTAAAATAAAATCAAATACCATTACAAATGTAATACCAATAAATAAAGCCCATAATGTTTCAACTGCATTATTAGGAAGAACTCTATCATATACGTTCATTGTAAATAATGGAGTTGCCAATATAAAAAGATTTATAAAAAGTGATACTATTATAACTTGCTTATAAATCCCTTTATTTCTGAATAGTGTTCCCCAAAACCATTCTTTTGGATTTTCTACTAAAACCTCTTTTTCTACTCTATTATTAAAATCAAATTCAGGTTTTATAATAATTAATTCACCTGTATACTCTGAATTTAATTTATCTAAAGTCAATACTGTTTCCCCAGAACTAAGCCCTGGCATTATTACTTTTGCTAAATTTTCTTCTTCATCATAATCTAATAATATACAAGATCTATTTTTCTCTAAAATTAAAACAGCAGGTAAGGCTAATTTTGTAAGTTTATTAATTTTTCTTTTTACTATTTTACTTACTAATCCTATTCTTCCTGCAGATTGTACAAACATATCTACATCAAAAGATCTATTATGAATAGGTAAGTCAAATTTCAAAGACTCAGCAGAAGTTTCTCTTTTATGAAATTTTGCAAGAAAAAGTAGACACTCTAAGAGCGTATCTACTTTTCTTCTATCTTTTAGGGTGTTAAGATTTTTTTCTGTCTCTTTTATATCTTGCAAATTATGCCTCTAGTATTAATTGTACTTAGCGTATAAAGCTTGATGCTTACTAATGTTATCAATATAAGGTTTATTAGCTAATACTGCTGAACCTAAAGATTTCATTGCTGCTTTAGCTTCTTTAACTGAGCTATAAACTCCATATAAAATTTTAGCACTACTCATACTTGGTCCAAATTCAAATGCATAAGCATCATCACCAAGATTATTGTCTTTTATATATTTACTAGCTGCTGCCATACCATTTTTTGTAGCAACATTAATAGTATAATAACTTTTAGGTGCATCTAAAAATGTTTTATATTCTGACGTAGCCATTTTCATAGCATCACTTGAAGCTTTTTCTGTAACTTCTGTATCTAAACCTAATTCTTCACTAATAATTGAACTATCTGTATTACTAATTAATCCATCTAATTCTGATGTACTTTGTTTATCTTGTTCTTTTGGTGTATAATCTAATACTCTTGGAGCAACATTATCACAGATTTGGTTAGCAGAAGATAGAACTGTATCAGTTAATTGAGACAAGTTAAACATTAAATCATAATAATTATTTAATGCTGCATATTCCATGTTAATTAAACTAGTACTTGAATTATATAATTCACTCTCAGCATCTAAAATATCAACAAATGTTCTAGTACCAGCTTCAAACTCATTTCTATATACTTCAACAATATTTACATTTGCTACAACATATTTTTTAAGAGCTTCTATTCTTTTTTTGTTTTTATAGAATTTGCTATATAAAGATTTGATTTCAGCAACTACATCATTTGTAATTTCATCTAATGTTTTCTTTTGCTCTTGTAAGAAAATAGTTTCTTGTTCAGATCTAATACTATCTCTATTTCCATTGAATAAATTCCAGTTAAGATTTAATCTAGCATATCTATCTTTTTGAGTACCTTGTTCATCTAATTCTAAATCATCATCAATAGAAGCTTTTAATTCTAAATTTAAACTTGGTAAAAATCTTGCATCATATTGAGCAATTTTTTCTCTTTGAAGTTTAATTCTTTCAATTTGTTCTAAAATTCTATGATTTCTAATCACTGCAATTTCTATAGCATCTTTTAAAGTTTCAGGAACTTTAGTTTCGTCTATAGCTGGTCTACAAATAGTTCCAGTTGGTTCTTCTCCAACATATTTAATATATTGTGCAATACCACTCTCTTTACTATCTTGCTCTTCTATATATTTATCCGTAGTAAAATTAAGTTTTGAACTTACTTGATATGTTTCTAAAACTTCACCACTAATCTCTTCTTTTTCTTTTGCAGTAACAAGATTCTCTTCTTGTGTTTTAATCATATCATATGTTAAAGCTAACTTTTCATCAGATTGAACTAAACCATTATAAGCTTTTACTGTTTCTAGAATTGTATTTTCAATTGCATAGAAACTTCTATGTTTATTTGCTAATTCTTGATGTTTTACTTCAGCAACTTGAGCAGGTGTTGAACCTCCATCATATAAATATTGTCTAAAGATAATTGCAGCATTATATCCATCTTCAGTTGTATTAGTATCTGTAAGACCTGAATCATCATCATAATCTTTCTTAACTCTGTTCTTTTCAAGATAAGACTCAATATCAAGAGTTGGCAAATATAAGCCCTCCCTATCATCTACATACTTTCTATAAGCTTCTTGATTTTTCTTTTCAGCAATAATATCTGGATTTGTATTTATTGCTTTTTCTACACTATCCCTTAAACTTACCGCATAAGATGAACTAACTAGCAGTGACAGACATAGACCTGTTAAGGCAATTCTTTGTTTCATGTAATTCTCCCCTAATAGAATTTATAACCCCAAATTTATATAAAAAGTTAAGTTTTTCTTATATTTAGATTAACTTTCCTTGCAATATAAATTATTTTATTATATAATTTCCTATATTTTATCATAAAAAGTTTATAATATGGTTACATTGGACAAAAATAATAAAAATTCTTTTAAAATTATGCTAAAACATCTCAACGTTTTATATATAGAAGATGAAAAGAATATAAGAGAAAATATTGCAAAAACTTTGGAGCTACTCGTAAATAGAGTCTTTTCTTTAGAAAAAGTTGAAGATGCAGTGGAAATTTTAGATAAGAATAGAATAGATATAATTATTTCAGATATTAATCTTCCTAAAATAAGTGGTATTGACTTCATAAAAAAGATACGCGAAATGGATTGTTACATTCCCGTTATTTTATTGACTGCGTATACTGAAAAAAATTATTTATTAGAAGCTACAAAACTAAAGCTTGTTGATTATTTAATTAAACCTATTGACTTTAATATATTAAATGAAGCACTTTTAAAAGCTTCACAAGAAATAATAAACAATGCAAAATATATTGTAGATTTTGAAGAAAACATCTCATATAATGTAATGCATAAAAAACTTTATACAAAAAATGACAATATAGAAATAGATTTAACTGCAAAAGAGATTGATTTATTAGAATATTTTATTCAAAATAATCAAAGAGTAATCTCACACGAAGAGATTAAAACAGAAGTATGGCATGATAATTTCGAAGTTACAGATTCTGCTTTAAAAAATGTATTAAACAAACTTAGAAAAAAAGTAGGCAAAAATACTATTAACAATATTTCTGGAGTTGGTTTTAGAATACAATTTACTTAGTAATTAAATTTTAATTCTTTAAATTCTTCTATTAAATTCATTTCTCTTTGATAAATATATTTCTCTAAAATCTTTTTATTTCCTAAACTAAAATCTAATGAACACATAACTTTAGTAAGAGAATCTGGAAGTTGTATGATTTTCAAAATCTTACCTTTACAAGTTAATCTCTCTTTATGTATAATTTCATTTTCATAAGCAGCTTTATATACTGTAGTAAAGCCCATCACAATATCAACCTCATCTCCAATAGTAAACGGTTCATTAAAATGTTTAGTTTCAAACAAAATTGATTTACTTGATAACGCAACTGGTTCATATGAAAATCTCTCACTATTATAAAAAATTGATGCATTAAATAACTCATCAGGACCTACTGTAAAATCCATAATATCGCTTTTACATATATCTAACTCTATAAAATCTTTAAAAACTAACTCTTGATTTTTTTCATTATAATCATAAAGACTAGCTTGAATAAAAGTTCCATTGACTTCTAATATCGTGCTTTTTTCATATCTTATTGCTTTTACTTGTATTGCTTCAGTTTGCAAAGATATCGTATTACTAGTCATATTACTAATAAAAGCGACATGCACTAAAGGTAAGCCTTTAAATGAATTTATTAACTCAATTTTTTCTCCACTTCTTTTAATATCATTTAATTTTTCTAAAGTTTTATTCTCAAAGATTATATCTTTTGAATTATTATCTATTAACTCTGATTCAAATTCATCTATAGCTTTTATTAAAGATTTTATTAAAAAAGGAAAATCTATAGGTTTTTGTATAAAACCAACAACTCCCATATTTTTAAATTTTGTGACATTCTCTTCATAACCATGTGCAGATACAATAATAATTTTAGATTTAGGACAAACTTTTAATAACTCTTCTACAAACTCATGTCCATCCATTTTTGGCATAGTTAAATCAGTTAAAACTAAATTTGGTTTTTTCTCTTTAAATACTTCTAATCCTACTAAACCATTTTCTGCTAAATAAATTTCTTTAAATAACTTTCCTAGAAAGTTTTTCATCTGTTTTTGAATATGAATGCTATCTTCAACTACTAAAACACTATAATTATTGGCTTTTTCTTTTAAATAAACTAACTCTGACATTTATTCTTCCTTATAAGCTTTAAACACTATTTCAAAACATGCACCATCATCTTTATTGTAGGCTCTAATCGTTCCATTTAAATGTTTCTCTACAATTGTTTTAGACATATAAAGACCTAAACCTGTCCCTGCTAGTTCATTTTTTGTAGTAAAATATGGATCAAATATTTTTTCAAGAATATGCTTAGGAATTCCTCCCGCATTATCACTAATCTCTATGACAACCTTATCTTTATCTAAATATTCATTTATTTTTATAACTTTTTCTTCTATATTATTTTCAATTAATACTTCTTTTGCATTCTTAATAATATTAATAAATACTTGAAGAACTTCCCTTGAAAAAGTTTCAATTTTAGCATCTGAACTATATTCTTCTTCTAATTCAATATTATTATTTTCTAAAGTTTTGCCAATAACTCCTAAAGCTTCAGCAAAAATAGATTTAATTGTTAATATCTCTTTCTCTTTATCTGGTTTAAAGAAGTTTCTAAAATCTTCAATAGTTTGAGACAAGTATTGAGTTTGATTTATAATATCTTCAGCATTTTCTTTTAAAGTTTCATTATCAACCATATCAAGTTCTATATCAGCAAGTATATTATTTGCACCCATTCCAACAACAGATATTGGTTGTCTCCATTGGTGAGCTATCATACTAATCATTTCCCCCATCGCAGCGTGTCTAGATTGGGCAATCATTAATTCTTCTTTATCTTTTAACTCTCGTTTTAAATAAACCTCTTTTGTAATCTCTTGTTTTATAGCTAAATAGTTTTTTATTTGATTATCTTTTTCAGAAATTATAGGAGAGATAAAAGCTAACTCCCAAAACTCCTCTCCGTTTTTATCAATATTTCTAAAAGTTCCACTCCAAGTTTTACCATTTGATATTGTTTGCCAAAGATTAGCATACTCTTTATCTTCAATAAAATCTGATTTTAAAATTCTTGGATTTTTACCAATTGCTTCTTGGGCACTATATCCTGTTACTTTGGTAAATGCTGGGTTAACATATTGTATGTATCCATCAATATCTGTAATTACAAAAGTAATTGGTGCTTGTTCCACGGCTTGTCTTAAAATAAATAATTCATTTTGAACTAATGCAAATTCTGTTACATCTTGGATGGTTCCTATTGAAGTGATATCTTTACCATTTCTGTCTTTTATGTGTTCCACATTACAATCAACATACCTTATTTCTTTGTCATTTTTTCTCACAATTTTATATTCTATTCGATAAGGTTTTCCCTTTTTAATAGAACTTAAATATTTATTCAGTACTCTCTCTTTATCATCATCATGTACTAAAGTCTTTAATAAATCGTTAACATCTATTTTATCCTTCTCATCAAGACCCAAAATATCTTTTATAGAAGAAGAAACCATTAGTTTTTTCGTTTTTATATCTAATCGCCAATGACCAAGGTTTGCCATTTTTTCAGCTTTTTCAAGATTCTTCTGACTCTGTTTTAATGTAAGTTCTAACTCTTTTTGTTTTGTAATATCAGTATGAAAACCAACCATTCTAATAGGAGTACCATCTTCAAAAATAGTTCTTCCTCTATCTAAAATCCAAACCCAATAACCATCTTTATGTTTTAATCTATGAATATTTTCATAATAATGAGTTTTACCTTCATGATTAGCTTTTATATCTTGTCTAGCTTGTTCAAAATCATCAGGATGCACTAGCCATTCCCATGTTTCCAAAGAATTTGCTAACTCATGTTCTTGATAACCTAACATACCCTTCCAAATTTTTGAAAAGTATACTTTATTTGTTAATAAATCCCAATCCCATAAACCATCATAAGAACCATTAATCGCGTATTCGTATCTTTGAGATAATATTTCATGTTTCTTAGACATTTTTATAATTGTTTCATGCTTCGAAAAAATACTATTTATAAACCAAATCAAAATTAAAGCCAATATCAAAGAAATGATTATAATAAACATATAAATATATCTTTTTTTCACCTCTATTTGATTATTAAAATCTCTATACTCAAAAGTAGGAATTGTTACTCGAATTCCTCCTCTAATATCTCCTAACATATAGCCTTGTAAGGCATGACATTGTAAACAAGATTGAGTAACCTTTAGTGCTCCAATATAATTAAATTTTGTTCCACTTTTATTAAAAGCCGAATATTCAAGAATTTTTTCTTTTTCAAATTTTTCTAAAGCTTTTTTTTCGAATTTATTTGCACGATTATCTGGATTTAATGGATTTAAACTAGTGATTTTATAATTATATTTACTTCTAATATTTAATAACTCAGATATTTGTCTTGTCATCCAAGAATGATTCACTTTTACAAGAAGCTCTCCATTTTCAGTATAGTCATGATTATCCAACAAATATTTATTAGGTCTTAAATCATCTCTTGCTTTTATATAAACCCCATTATGTTTATCATTCCAACTTCTTGTTACAACAATATTATCAAAATGTGCACGTGCTTCTTGCAATAGCATTTTTTTAGATAAATCGTGTTGTGAGTTAACCGAAACATAAACATAATAAGCTGATAAAAAAGCACCTATTATAATCAAAAGAATCGTTAAACTAATAGCTTTTAATTTGGTCATTATTTTTCTTTCATATCTAATGTTATTCTAAAAGTAGCACCTTGATATTTTATATTATCATATTCAAAGCTTTCATTTAAAGCCTCTAACTTTCCTTTTAAATGTTTTACGATAATTTCTTCACTCATATAAAGCCCAATTCCTGTACCTTGGGACTGATGTTTAGTACTAAAATATGGTTCAAAAATTCTTGAAATAATATCAGTAGGAATACCTCCTGCATTATCTTTTATTAAAATTATTAATTGTCCATCTTCTTCAAAAGCATCTATTAATATTAATCTTCGAAAACTATCATTTTCAATTTTTACCAATTCATCACGTGAATTATTAAATATATTTAGAATCACTTGTATTAATTCATTTTCAAGTGTAAGAAAATCTATATCTTCAATATTATAAATTATCTCTATATTTTTAGTTTGATATTGTGCTTTTACTAATTTAATAGCCTTTTGAAAAAGCTTTTTTATATTAGTAAAATTCTCTTCTTTATCTGGTTTAAAGAAATTACTAAAATCATCTATTGTTCTAGATAAAAAAGTTGCTGATTCCATTATTCCATCAACAGAATCATTAAAAAGTTTATCACTTAATACTCCAATTTCTTTTTGTACTTTCATCCCTGTTGCAGCAGTTGATATGGAAGATAAAGGCTGTCTCCACTGATGTGCTATATTTCCTATCATTTCTCCCATTGCTGCCATTTTTGATTTTTGAGAAAGTAAATTATGTTGTCTAGTATTATCTTCTATATGTTTTTTTATCTCTTTTTGATAGTTTTTAAATTTTTTTTCCAAAATCACTGAAATATATTTTGATAGCAATAATAATAAAAAAGTTATAAGAATACAAATTAGTATCATATTAGCTATATAATTGTCATATTTATTATCGTACTCTATCCTTTTTCTTTCAATCATCGCCTTTAATTCATCTTCATAAAAACCTGTCCCAATTGACCAATTTAAATCCTCTAAACCCTTTATGAAGGAAGTTTTTAATTCTATATTTTCTTTTTCTGGATTAAATATTCCTGGATATTGTAAATATCCTTCTCCTTTTTTAGCAATAGATATAACATCTTTAGCAATTTGATGACCTGCTAAATCTTTCATATTTAAAAAGTTTTTACCTTCAAACTTAGGATTTATGTGAACAAGTGAATTCCCTTTATAATCTACTACAAATATATAATTTGTTTTTTCAAAGCGAATATCTCTTATGTGACCCAATATCTTATTTTCAATAGAGTTTTTAAATTCATCTTCATATTCTCCTGTACCGATGAACCAATTAAAAGGTTCAAACTTTTTAAAAAATCCTACCTTCTTATATTCTTTCTCTTTATCTGTTGGCTTATTCCAATACCAACTATAATATGTTTCATCACTCTTTTTTAATATTTTATTCATTTCTTGAAGAAGATAGGTTCCTTTTAAATCTTGATAATTCCAAAGATTTTTACCTTCAAGATTAGGAAAACCCGCATTTAAAATATTTTTTCCTTCTAATTCAAAAATAAAAAAATATCCTCTATTATCATTAAACCTTAAAGTTCTTAGAGCATCTTTTATCATTTTAATTGTTTGTTCTTTAGATTTATCAATATTTTGATTATAAATATTTTCTATAATAGAATATGCTTGATAAACTTCATCTTTTAGTGATTTTTTCAATTCTGCTTCAGTTTTATTTATAGTTTTTACAGCAAAATCGTATGTTCTATAGACTCGATTTTTTATCTCATTTTTACGATTTTCTCTATATTCATTTTGTAAATTGATTTTTTCAATTTCAAAACTATTTGTTTTTTCAAAGTATAAAAAAGAAGTTACTATAATAAGCATAATTAAGATAAATAATGAAGGACCATATTTTATAAGATTTAGAATTTGAGTTTCATTTTTATACTGCATAGTTTGCTTTCAAAAATTATTTTCAATAATTAATTATATATTTAATTGCCTTTTATTAAGTTTTTATAGTAATATGTCTTAATATATAAATAGGAGTAGTAATGTCTTTATTTAAAAATATTAACTTATTACTATTCACTATTATTTTTTCTACTACATTATTTTCTAAAGAGATAATACTTACAAAAAAAGAACAAGATTTTTTAAAAAACAATCCAACTATAATATTAGGTACAGATTCTACATGGATACCATATGTAATAAAAACTGATACTGGTGAAATATCAGGCTATGATAATTCTATCTTACAAAAAGTCAACCAATATACTGGTGCAAATTTTAAACTTATAACTGGGAAATGGAAGAATATTGTACAAAAAGCAAAAGATAGAGAAATTGATGGGCTTACAACTAGTGCAATTCATAAAGAAAGAGAAAAATATTTTAACTTTTCAGACTCTTATATAAGTTCTTATAGAGTATTAATAACTTCAAAAAAAAATCCAAAGAATATTAAGTCTATAGACGATTTAGAAGGAAAAACTATTGCCATACAAGAAGAAAACCTTTCTGATGAAAAAATAGTAAAAAATATAAAAAATACAAAGATAATAAAAGTAAAAGATTATAATAAAATTATTGAACTACTTATTTTAGGAGAAGTAGATGCAACTATTGGAAATGAAACATTAAATTATTATATTGAAGAAGAAAAACTCTCTTATATAAAAGTAATTAGTGCTTTTGAAAACTCAAAACTTAATTTAGTATTTTCTATAAGAAATGATTGGCCAGAAGCTTTATCTATTTTAAATAAAGGATTAAGGGCTATTCAAAAAGTAGAAAAACAAAAAATCCAGAGCCAATGGTTTTTATATAATAATCTATCTGAAAACAAAACTATACGAGAGAATGATTTATATAAATTTACAAAAAAAGAATTTGAGTATATAAAGAAAAATAAAGAACTAACTATGTGTATAGATCCAGACTGGATGCCTTTTGAAAAAAATGATAAAGGTAAGCATATAGGAATGACCGCAGATTATTTTAAACTAATTGAAAAAAAGACAACTATTACAATTAAAATGATTCCAACTAAATCGTGGTTACAATCTTTAGCATATGGGAAACAAAGAAAATGTGATATTTTCTCACTAGTAATTCCAACCCCAGAAAGAGAAGAATACTTAAACTTCACAAAACCATATTTAGAAATACCTCTTGTCCTTGCAACAAAAACAAATGAATTGTTTATAAATGATATAACTGCAATTAAAAATAAAAAAATGGGTATTGTAAAAGGATATGCATATGGAGAACTTTTAAGAATAAAATATCCTAATTTACAATTAGTAGATGTACGAAATATTTCTGATGGTTTAGAAAAAGTTAGTTCTGAAGAACTATTTGGATTTATAGGTTCCCTTTCAACTGTGGGATATAATATTCAGAAAAACCATATTGGTCAACTAAAAATAGCCGGAAAATTTGATGATAAATGGAAACTAAGTATAGGAGTTAGAAATGATATACCTATATTAA
Source organism: Arcobacter sp. LA11 (assembly GCF_001895145.1). Taxonomy (NCBI): domain Bacteria; kingdom Pseudomonadati; phylum Campylobacterota; class Epsilonproteobacteria; order Campylobacterales; family Arcobacteraceae; genus Arcobacter; species Arcobacter sp. LA11. The sequence continues at coordinate 18,863 of NZ_BDIR01000013.1, forward strand.
CTTCCATACTGGACAAAGCAATTTCTTCTATATCTTCAGAAAAACACCAAGAAATATTAAATAAATGGCTTTCTGTAAAATTTGAAAAAGTTTCTTATGAATATCTTTTTGAAATATTAGCTTTTTCTTTAGTAATAATTCTAGCCATCCTTTTTATAAATAGAAAACTTTCAATCGAAGTTAACAAAAGAAAAGAAGTGGAAAACTACTTAAACTTAATTATAAAAGGTGCAGGATTAGGTACGTGGACTTGGAATCCTCAAACAAATAAAAATATTATAAATGAAACTTGGGCAAATATCATAGGCTACACAAAAGAAGAAATTGATAAAAAAAATGACTACTTATTTTTTATCTTAGAAGAAGATAAAAAAAATATTAGTAAAGCATTTGAAGAACATTTTAAAGGAAACAAAGATACTTACGAAACAGAATTTAGAATGAGAGCTAAAGATAATTCCATTAAATGGGTATATTCAAATGGTAGTATTGTGCAAAAAGATGAAGAAGGAAAGCCTTTATTAATTGCAGGAATTCATCAAGACATAACAGAAAAAAAAGAACTAGAAGAAGCAATAAGAAAACAAAATGATTTTATTATACAACAATCAAGACAAGCTGCTATGGGAGAAATGCTTGAAAATATTGCACACCAATGGAGACAACCATTATCTGTGATTACGACTTCTGCAAGTGGAGTAAAAATAAAAAAAGAGTTAGATGCACTAACAGAAAAAGAGCTTCTAGAATTTATGGATCAAATACTTAAAAGTGGTACTTATCTATCTCAAACAATAGAAGATTTTAGAGCATTTTTTAGAAAAGATAAAATTCATACTAAATTTACAGTTGAAGAACTTTTTGACAAATCATTACAATTTCTTAAGTCTAAAATAATAAATAAAAATGTACAAATAATAAAATCAATAAATGATAAAACTATCTATTCTTGTGAAAATGAACTAGTTCAAGCTTTAATAAATATTTTTAATAATGCGGTAGATGCATTAGAGAAACTTGAAAAAGATAGATATATCTTTATAGAACAATACTCAGATGAAACAAATACAACTATTATAATAAAAGATAACGCTGGAGGCATAAAAGAAGATATAATCTACAAAATTTTTGATCCATATTTTACAACAAAGCACAAAAGTCAAGGAACAGGAATAGGTTTACATATGACAAGAGAGATAATAATAAAACACTTAGAAGGTACAATTGAAAGTTCTAATGAGGTATTTGAATATGAAAATAAAAAATATAAAGGTGCTCAGTTTTTAATTAAACTTCCTAAAAAACAACATGGTTAAATTATGTTTAGATTTTTAAAATATAGTACTTTCTTTCTAGTTTTAATAATTCTTCTAACACTAAGTATCTCTAATTTCTTACACTATAAAATGAAAGAAGAACTACCTACGTATCATCTACTTACAAAGGATATGAATCTTTTAAATGATACTTATTCTTTATGTAGTGGACTTCTTAAAACAAATCCTTCTGAAGAAAATATAAGCAGTTGTAATTTAGTTTTTGTAAATATCAAAAATAAAGTTAATGAAATAAATGAAAAATGTCCCTATATAACTTTTTATATAAAATTCTTCGATAGCTCAAAAAATAAATAACTTATTTTTTATCTTAAAATAGGACTTTCTTTACATTAATAATTTTTTATGCTAAAATACGTTGTTAGTTGCCAAACCTAAAGTGATTTAGGGACGGAAAGCCACGAGTCTCAAGATAGATAGTCGGGTTGCCAAAATATCCCCTAATATTTTGATATACACACATTTTGAGACTTCTAAATTAAAAAGGAAGAAGTCATGTCATTTTTGAAAATAAGCTCAATAATTAAATTTTTCGGTTCAAATTTTTTTATATGGAGCATGCCACTTGCAGTTATTATCCTCAATATTTTTAAAGGTCGAGAAATATTTGAAACAAACGTTTTAATTGGATTAGTTATGGGGTTACTTATAAATTTTATTTGGGATATGGTAAATACTAAAATAAATAAAAAAGAGTACCATAAGAATTTATTATAGTACTCTTTAGATATGCATGAAATTAATCAAGCTAATTATATGCATTTTTACTTTGTTTTAACTTAAATAAATATAATTTTTACTTATAATACTATCAGTAATTGCTATCCCATTGAGTATAATCCTCTGGAATGCCTAATTTTGATGTATCTATCAACTCTTTTGTTTCAAAATGTTTAACAGATGCCGTTTCATTATTTAATAAACTATCTACTGCTTCTTGTACAGAAGAATAACTTCCTAAAGATTCATCATTATATATAGGATGATATTTTTTATCAACAGATTGTCCTATATCAAAAATTCCTGCGTCTGTAGGATAAGATAATAATATTCTCAAAATAACTCCTTTTCATTCTTAATATATCAAAATATTTATAAAACCATTTAAAGATTATAAAAGGTTGCATATGCAATAATTGCATATGCAACTAAAAAAAGGATTTAAATGAATTATGCTTTAAAAAATTCTATAGCTTATCGATTTATACGTGGAGCAAATAGTGTTAATAAAACATTAAATAAAAAATTAAGTCCTTATGATATAGCAATAGAACAAAGAGCAACTCTAGAAATTATTAAATTTGAATCAAACGTTAATCAAACAACAATTGCAAATCTTTTAGGAAAAGATAAAACTACAATAAGCCGTTCTTTAAACTCTTTAGAGAAAAAAGGTTTGATAAGAAAATCTGAAACCCTAGGGGATAAAAGAAGTAATAATATTGAACTAACAAATGAAGGTGAAATAATACTTGAAGAGACTATATCTGAAGTTACTTCTTTTAGAGAATCGTTAAATGAAAAATTAACTCAAGAAGAAATTAAAATGTTTTTTAAAATTATTGATAAATTAGAACTCTAATAATTTTTTATTAAATAGTTGCATATACAACCAAGAGAAAATATTATTAAAAGGATAAGAAATGAAATACTATGAAAGAATGAATAGATATGTAAGAATATCAAATGAGCTTTTTAAAGAGTTCGAAAAAATATTCAAGAAAGAAGAAGAATGTGAGTTAGTTTATTTAAACAACAATAATGACAAAGTAAACATAAAATCAAAAATCCTAGAGTTTTTGAATATAGAGGGTTCAGAGTACATGGATACAAAAGAAGGAACAAGAATTAGATTAGATAAAATTGTTTCACTAAATGGTGAAGATATTAAATATTTAAACCACTACTAATAAAGTTTTTAATTTATTCCATAAAAAAAGGGAAAAGATTTCAAACCTTTTCCCTTTTCTTCAATATGTTATAAATAAAATATATATTTATAATATTTACTTTATAGTAAATTATTTTTCGTTTAGTTTTTAACAATACTAAAAATGAGAAACCTTCATTTACACCTCCATATTGTTTGTGTTAATAAAATTGTAGCACTTTTTACATATAAAAAGCAAATAAAATTGTAATTTTTTTATAAAATCATAAATCTTAGTGAAATAATTTTGGGAAAGTGGAGGAGCTAGTCGGACTCGAACCAACGCATACCGGATTTGCAATCCGGGGCATTACCAGCTTTGCTATAGCTCCAAAGTTATAAATAAAATTAACAAATTCATTTCTCCCATTTTAACAATAAAAAGATAAAAGGGGATTTTAGTGGCAGAGAGCAAGGGATTCGAACCCTCGGAGGCGTGAACCTCGCCGGTTTTCAAAACCGGTACATTCGACCAACTCTGTCAACTCTCTAGCTATAAAAATGAATTTGTATAATAGTGGTGCGAATGGTCGGAATCGAACCGACACTCCGAAACCGGAATTGGATTTTAAGTCCAACGCGTCTACCTATTCCGCCACACTCGCACTATTGGTAGTCTCTAAGAAGTGTTCTTTCTTAAATTGGACTGGAATTATAATCAAAAAATATTTATTTGTCAAGGATTTTAATAAAAAATTTCAAAATTTTTGTTATAATCTTTTAAATTAAAAAAAATCAAAAGGTTTCATATGAGAAGTGATGAAGTAAAAAAGGGCTTTGATAGGGCTCCACACCGATCTTTATTAAGAGCAACAGGTTTACAAGATGAAGATTTTGAAAAACCATTTATTGGAGTAGCTAACTCTTTTATTGAATTAATTCCAGGACATTTTTTCCTAGATAAAGTATCAGCTATTATAAAAGAAGAGATTAAAGCTAACGGATGTGTTCCATTTGAGTTCAATACTATTGGTGTAGATGATGGTATTGCTATGGGTCATGATGGTATGTTATTTTCACTACCTTCAAGAGAATTAATTGCAAGTTCTATTGAAACTGTTATGCATGGTCATAAGCTTGATGCTATGATTGCAATTCCAAACTGTGATAAAATTGTTCCAGGTATGATTATGGGTGCATTAAGAGTAAATGTTCCAACTGTATTTGTATCTGGTGGACCAATGGAAAAAGGTTATACTAAAGATGGTACACCTATTGATTTAGCGACAGCTTTTGAAGCAGTTGGGCAACATGAAGCAGGTGAAATATCTGATGAAGAGTTACATGATATTGAGTGTAATGCATGTCCAAGTGGTGGTTCATGTTCTGGTATGTTTACAGCAAACTCGATGAATACACTTATGGAAGCTATGGGTATTGCTCTTCCAGGAAACGGTACTATTTTAGCTTTAACTCCAGAAAGAGAAGTATTATATAGACAAGCTGCAAGAAGAATCTGTGAAATTGCAAAAGATAATGCTTCAAGAGAAAAATACAAATTAAGAAATATTTTAAATGAAAATGCAGTAAGAAATGCTTTTGCAGTTGATATGGCAATGGGTGGTTCTTCAAATACAGTATTACATATGTTAGCAATTGCAAGAGAAGCAGAAGTTGATTTTAACTTAGAAGATATCAATAAAATCTCTAAAAGAGTTTCTCATATTGCTAAAATTTCTCCATCTTTATCTACTGTTCATATGGAAGATATCAACAAAGCTGGTGGTGTAAATGCAGTTATGAAAGAGATGACTAAAAGAGGTGATGATATTTTATTAGACAATCCTACTATTTCAGGAGAAACTCTTTTAGAAAAAATTGCAGATTCATATATCAAAGATACAAATATTATCCATACTATTGATAATCCATACTCAGAAGTTGGGGGATTAGCTATTTTATATGGTAACTTGGCAGAACAAGGTGCTGTTATTAAAACTGCTGGTATTACAGGGGAGAGAGTTTTCACTGGGAAAGCAGTATGTTTTGATGGACAACCAGAAGCTATTGCAGGTATCGTTGGTGGAAAAGTTACACACGGTGATGTAGTAGTTATTAGATATGAAGGTCCAAGAGGTGGTCCAGGTATGCAAGAAATGTTAGCCCCTACTTCTCTTATCATGGGAATGGGAATGGGTGATACTGTTGCACTTATTACTGATGGTAGATTTAGTGGAGCTACAAGAGGAGCATCTATTGGTCACGTATCTCCAGAAGCTGCGGAAGGTGGAATGATTGGTTTACTTAAAGATGGTGATGAGATTCACATCGATGTTGATCAATATATTTTATCTGTAAATTTAAGTGATGAAGAAATTGCAAAAAGAAAAGCAGAATTTATTCCACTTAAAAAACCTCTAACTTCAAAATGGTTAGGACAATATAGAGCACTTGTAACAAATGCAAGTTCTGGTGCAGTTTTAAAAACTGACCTATAAAACTAAAAGATAATATAGTTAAAAAACTATATTATCTTTTTCACCTTACAAACTCCATTTAGTATATATTTTACTTTATAATTAAATTTTTAAAACACTAATTGGACACTTATATCAAATAATATATATTATTAAACAATAGGATTTTACATGTTAAAAGGAATCATCACTCTATTAGTATTCCAATTTTTAGGAGAATGCTTAGCAAAACTTTTTTCACTTCTAATTCCAGGGCCAGTTATTGGAATGATTTTACTACTTATATTTCTAATACTTAGAAAAAGTAGCTTCCCTAGTCTTGACACAGCAATATCAGTACATCTTAAATATTTACCACTAATTTTTATACCTACTGCTATGGGGATAATTACACAGTTTGACATTATTGCAAAAGAGTTTTGGGCTATTATAATTTCTTTAGCCTTAGGAACTATACTTGCCCTTGCCTTTAGTGCAAAATTAATGGACTATCTTACAATCAGACAAGAAGAAAAATCATGAATTTTGATGCATTAATAGAATATATAAATACAACTCCATTAACTTGGCTTATACTAACATTGGTTTCATACAAATTTGGAATTATAATCTATACAAAATTTAATAAACATACTTTATTACAACCTATTATCATTTCATATATTATTATTCTAACTACTGTATTAATAACAGATACTCCATATAAAGATTATTTTAAAAGTGTAGAAATAATCAATTTTTTTTTAGGACCAGCAACTGTATCTTTAGCTTTACCATTATTTAACAATTTAAAACATATTAAAGCACTATTTATACCTATTATAATAACACTTAGTATTACAGTGTTATTTTCTATAGCTATTACAGCTAGTTTATTATGGATATTAGATGCACAATTAGCAACTATACTATCAATGACTACAAAATCAGTAACAGCACCTATTGCTATTATAACATCAGAACAAATTGGAGCTATCCCTTCTCTTGCTATTGGGTTTGTTATTATTACGGGAATCCTTGGGGCTATATTGGGAACATCTATTTTTAAATTTATGAAAATCAAACATGATAGCTCAAAAGGTTTTGCACTAGGAATAATCTCTCATGCAATAGGAACAGCAAGAGCAATTGAAATAAGTGAAAGAGCAGCAGCTTTTTCTGCTTTAGCAATGGGAATAGGAGGTATTTTTACTGCAATTATACTACCTCTTTTAATAAGTTTTCTCCCATAATTTTTAAGTTTAAACCTAAAAAAGCTTTAAAATTAACTTTTTTTATTATGATTTAGATTTAAAATCCAAAAAACTTTAAAATATAAAAAGAAATTTTAAAATTTTTTTTTATATTTTTTCTATATTTTTTATTACATTTACTTTCCTCATAAAATAAATTTCAAATAAGTAATACTTTTATTTTTTAACTTAAGTTATTACTCCATTAGTAGATTATATTTTTTATTTATTTTTTCAAAGAATAATTATTTAAAAAAATTCTTTTATATTTTTTTTGCACAAAAATGACTAAATCAAGGGCTCTGTAGTCACTTGTCATTTGATATTAGTCAAGAAGCTTTATTAAAAATGATTTTAAAATTTCAAAGTACTTTAGATGATTAAGTATTGAAAAGTAAATTTAAATAGGTGATTTTACTTTAAACTTTTAATTATTTATAAATTTCAAACAAGGAGAAATATATGGCACTTTCAAGAAGAGAATTTCTTAAAAGTTCAGCAGCAGCATCTGCTGCAGCAGCAGTTGGAATGAATATACCAAGTGAACTACAAGCAGCAGCTAATAATGCTGAAAATAGTTGGAGATGGGATAAGGCAGCTTGTCGATTCTGTGGAACAGGTTGTGGAATAATGCTTGCAACAAAAGGTGGAAGAATCGTTGCAGTAAAAGGAGATCCAGCATCTCCAGTTAATAGAGGACTTAATTGTATTAAAGGTTATTTTAATGCAAAAATCATGTACGGAGCTGATAGATTAAAGCAACCTTTATTAAGAGTAAACTCAAAAGGTGAGTTTGATAAGCAAGGAAAATTTGCTCCTGTATCTTGGAAAAGAGCTTTTGATGAAATGGAAATTCACGCTAAAAAAGCATTAAAACAAAATGGTCCAGAAAGTGTTGGTGTATTTGGTTCAGGTCAATATACTATCATGGAAGGATATGCCGCACAAAAAATGATGAAAGGTGGATTTAGATCAAATGCCATCGACCCAAATGCTAGACACTGTATGGCATCTGCAGTTGTTGGTTTTTACCAAACATTTGGTATTGACGAGCCTTCTGGTTGTTATGATGATATTGAACTTACAGATACTATAGTTACGTGGGGTTCAAATATGGCTGAAATGCACCCTATTTTATGGTCAAGAGTTACAGATAGAAAATTATCTGACCCTAAAAATGTAAAAGTTGTAAATATCTCAACATATAGACATAGAACTTCAGACTTAGCTGATATGGAGATTATTTTTACTCCTCATACAGATTTAGCATTATGGAATTATATTGCACACGAAATTGTATTTAACAATCCAGAAGCTATTGATTGGGATTTTGTAAAAAAACATATTGTATTTGCAGCATCACCAGTTAATATGGGTTATGGAATGAGAAAAGAAAATGAAAAATCTATGGACAAATATACAGCCAAAGAAAAAGAGACTATGGCTAAACAAATGTCTAAAGTAATTTCTGAGACTGAAGCTCCTGCTTTAAAACCATATGGTTATAATGCTGGAGATAACATGGTAAATAAACCTGCTGGTTTAAAACACTGGGAAATCTCTTTTGAAGAGTATAAAAAATTCTTAGAACCATATAACTTAGACTATGTAGCTAAAATTTCAAAAGGTGACCCTGATGAAGATATTAATGAGTTTAAGAAAAAACTTAAAACTTTAGCTAACTTATATATTGAAAAATCAAGAAAAGTTATTTCTTTCTGGACAATGGGAATGAACCAACATACAAGAGGAACTTGGGTAAATACTTTAGCATACAATGTGCACTTCTTGTTAAATAAACAAGCTAAACCAGGTTCGGGAGCATTTTCATTAACAGGGCAACCATCTGCTTGTGGTACAGCAAGAGAAGTTGGTACATTTACACATAGATTACCAGCAGATATGATGGTAAAAAATCCAAAACATAGAGCTATTACAGAAAAAGGTTGGAATATTCCTGCTGGAACACTAAACCCAATTGGAAACCAACATATTATGAAAATCTTTAGAGATTTAGAAGATGGATTTTTAAAATTTGCATGGATTCAAGTAACAAATATTTTCCATACTACAGCATCTGCCTCACATTGGATTAAAGCTGCAAGAGAAATGGATAACTTCATTGTTTGTTCTGATCCATATCCTGGTATTTCTGGAAAAATCTCTGATTTAATTTTACCAACAGCTATGATTTATGAAAAATGGGGAGCTTATGGTAATGCTGAAAGAAGAACTCAACATTGGAGACAACAAGTATTACCAGCAGGTGATGCAATGACTGATACATGGCAAATGGTAGAATTTATGAAAAGGTTTACTATAAAAGATTTATGGGGTGAATATACTCTTAGAAATGGTAAAAAATTACCTAGTGTAATTTCAGCAGCTAAACAAATGGGATATAAAGAAGATACATCAATGTATGAAGTTCTATTTGCAAATAAAAGAGCTAAATCTTACAAGTTAAGTCAAGATGATCCAATCCAAAAAGGTTTTGATAATACTGAATGTTTAGGGGATAGTAGAAATGTTGTTGGTTCAGATGGGAAAGTATTTAATGGATATGGATTCTTTATTCAAAAGTATCTATTTGAAGAGTATGCTGACTTTGGACGAGGACATGCACATGACTTAGCTGACTTTGATACTTATCATAGAGTTAGAGGTCTTAAATGGCCTGTAGTTGATGGAAAAGAGACTCAATGGAGATTTAATACTAAATATGATCCATATGCTAAAAAAGCAAATCCAAATGGAGATTTTGCTTTCTATGGACCATTAGCTAAAGCATTATCGCAAGGTGATTTGCTTGGAGTAAAAGATAAAGCTAAAAAATCTCTTAAAAATAAAGCTAAAATTTTTGCTAGACCATATATGGATCCACCAGAAATGCCAGATAAAGAGTACCCATTATGGATGTCTACAGGTAGAGTACTTGAGCATTGGCATTCAGGAAGTATGACAATGAGAGTTCCAGAATTATATAGAGCTGTTCCAGAAGCACTTGTATATATTCACCCTGATGATGCTAAGAAATTTGATGTAAAACAAGGTCAGCTTGCATGGGTAGAATCTAGAAGAGGAAGAGTAAAAGCTAGAGTTGAAACTAGAGGAAGAAACAGACCTTCTAGAAATCTTATTTATGTTCCTTTCTTTGATGAGAAGGTATTTATTAATAAAGTATGTTTAGATGCAACTTGTCCTCAATCAGGACAAACGGACTTCAAAAAATGTGCTGTAAAAGTATATAGAGCCTAATTTATAAAAATAGAAAAATGGAGAAGAAAATGAAATTAACTAAAATAACTTTAGGATTTTTTACAGCAGCTACTATTCTTATTATTGGATGTTCTGCTACTCAAACAATAAGTGAAGAGTCTTTAGGTATAAGAAAAACTAGTTTATATTCTGAGAATGATGCATTTCCAGTTAAAACAGAATATATCAAAAAAGCAGCAGGGGAAAGTAAACTAATTGAGAGGGCATTTGAAAATGCTCCTCCTATGATTCCTCATAATGTAGAAGGAATGTATCCAATTACAACTAATAATAATGCTTGTACAGGGTGTCACCTTCCTGCTGTTGCAGAAGCAATAAATGCAACAGTAATCCCTCAGTCACATTTTACAAACTTTAGACCAGACACATCTTTAGCAAAAAATGGAAAAATTGCTAAAGAAGGTAAAGCTGTAACTAATACAAGTGATTTTAAAGTTATTGGAAAGCCTTTAACTAAATTATCTGGTACAAGATTCAACTGTACTCAATGTCATGTTCCACAATCAATGACTTCAAGTGCTCCTAAAAATGAATTTGAAGTAAAATTTAGAGCAGTAGAACATAATAAAAAATCTAACTTAATTGATAATATCAACGAAGGTGTTGATACAATTAACTAGTTAAGAAAGAGAGTTTTTCTCTCTTTCTAACTTTTTATTAAATCCCATCAAACAAATCTAAAAAATCTTTTTATATCTTTTCTATATTTTTTATACAATACATATAATAGTCCAATTAATTCATCATAATAAAACATACACCCATACAATATATCCTTTTAATAAATCTAAATTTATATTATAAATTTCTTTATACTTTTTTTGCACAAAATTACGTTTTAATGGTACTTGCAGAAGCATTTTATTTGATTTTAGTCAAGGGTTTTAACGTAAAAGAGTTTTATAATTTCAATGTGCTTTAAAGATATTAAAATGAAAACTTACCGCAGATAAGATTGATTTTTAAATTATACAAAAGAAGAAAACTTTTCCTTCTTATCTTTAAACTAACTGATGGCATTTATTTCTCCTTATAAAAATTTATGCCATCTCCTGATTTTAATTTAATTATATTTTTCTATACCACCAATTGGACACCAAAAATAAATATAGTATATGAGTAAATATAAATTTATATTTTATTACAACCTTTAAATATATATGGAGAATAAAAATGTTAAAAAGTTTAAATGTCTTATATGCAGAAAATGAAGACATTATACGCGAAAATGTTGTGGAAGCCTTAGAATTTATGTCAATGAAAGTGACATCAGTTACAAATGGGGAAGAAGCATATAAAGAATATCTAAAAAATAAACCAGATATCATAATTTTAGATATAGAAATACCAATTTGCAATGGACTAGAATTAGCAGAAAAAATTCGTATAAAGGATAAAGATACACAAATCATAATTGCCACAAAATCCACAAACTTAGAATACCTATTAAAAGCAGTAGAGCTTAATCTTGTAAAATATTTATTAAAACCTGTTTCTTTAAATGATTTAAAAAGTACATTGACAATTTGTATAGATAACTTAAAGTATAAAAGTGAAAGAATCAACAAATATTTTAATGACAATGATTACTATAATCTATCTGAACAATGCCTATTTGTAAATAAAAAAATTGTAAGACTAGATAACCATGAAAGAGATTTCTTAGAATTACTATTAAGAAACCACAAAAGAATCGTATTTTATAGTGAAATAGAAAAACAAATATGGAAAAATAAAATGAGTAGTGCAGCAATAAGATCTTTAGTACGTAATTTACGAAAAAAACTTCCAGATAATGTAATAGAAAATGTCTCTAAAACAGGATATAAAGTAATTATAAAAAATTAATTTGAAAAAACACTATAAATAAAAAGTCATTTATTACCTTAAAAATAAAATATTTTAGCTATCTAAGCCCCACAAAAACTCCACACTGTATTAACAGTTTATTAACGTTTTATTCAAAAATAGTTTACATTTAGGTAATATAATTTTTTAATCATTTAATTAAAAAGGAATTTAAATATGACAAAATCAATTATTATAGCAATATTATTTGCTACAAGTGTATTTGCAGATACTATAGATTTTCAAATGGCAGAAAAATCTGTCAAAAGAGTATCTCCAAGTGAACAAAATCAAATACTTTCTTTTCACAATAGTATAAAAAAACCAATGAAATCTGTTGTTAATATAGCAGCAAAAAGAAAAGTATCTTCAAATGCAGGAAATATTCCATTTCAAATGTTTAACGACCCAATGCTAAGAAGATTTTTTGGAGACCAATTTAATGAACAATTTCAACAAAATAGAATTCAAAGGTCATTAGGTTCTGGTGTAATTATTTCAAAAGATGGATACATTGTTACAAATAACCATGTAGTGGAAAATGCAGATGAAATTACAATTACTATTGCTGATAATCCAAAAGAATATAATGCAAGAGTAATAGGTAAAGATTCTGATAGTGATTTAGCTGTTATCAAAATTGAAGGTAAAAACTTTGATGCAATTAGTTTTGGTTATTCAAACACACTTGAAGTTGGAGATTTAATTTTTGCAATTGGTAATCCATTTGGTATAGGAAGTACTGTTACTCAAGGTATTATTTCTGCATTAAATAAAGACAATGTAGGAATTAATAGATATGAAAACTTTATTCAAACAGATGCATCTATTAACCCAGGGAACTCAGGTGGTGCACTTGTAGATAGTAGAGGAGCATTAATTGGAATTAATAGTGCAATTATCTCAAAGTCTGGTGGAAACAACGGTATTGGGTTTGCAATCCCTGTTGCAATGGTTAAAGATGTTGTAAAAAAATTAATTACTGACGGTAAAGTTACTAGAGGTTATTTAGGTGTAGTAATTGATGATTTAAAACAAAACCTAACTAAACTCTATAAACGAAATACAGGTGCTTTAGTTCTAGATGTTGCAAATGATACTCCAGCTAAAAAAGCAGGTCTAAAAAGAGGTGATTTAATTTATTCAATTAATAATAGAGAAATCAGAGATAGAAAAGGTCTTCAAAATGTAATTGCATCATTTAAACCAAATGAAACAATCACAGTAAAACTTGAAAGAGATAAAAAAGATATTATTATAAAAATTACATTAGGTAATAGAGCTGGTCTTATAACATCAGATGCAAATAATGGTAACTTCCTAGGTGGATTATTTCTATCAGAAATTGATGCAAATATGATAAAAAGATTTAGATTAAGTTCAAATGTTAGTGGAGTATTAATTACAGCAGTTGAAGCAGGTTCAGAAGCTGAAAAAGTAGGTTTTCAACCAGGTGATGTTATCATTCAAGTAGAAGATATAGAAGTAAAAAGTTTTGCTAATGTCCAAGAGGCAATTAGAAAATATAATAAATTAGACAAAAGAATATATGTAAATAGATATGGACAAACTATTCTTTTAGCTATAAAATAAAGGATAAGCCATAGTTCAAGTTCTAATGATAGAAGATGATTTAGAGTTAGCTCAAATCATCACTGAATATCTAGCTTCATATGATATAGAAGTAACAAATACAGATAGCCCTTATAATGGGCTATCTATGCTTAACCTAAATGATTATAAACTATTGATTTTAGACTTAACTTTACCAGAAATAGATGGACTTGAAGTTATTCCAAAAGTAAGAGAAAAATCTGACATTCCAATTATTATTTCTAGTGCTAGAGATGATATATTAGATAAAGTTATGGGATTAGAAAGAGGAGCAGATGATTATCTTCCTAAACCATATAATCCAAGAGAACTACAAGCTAGAATCAAAGCAATTTTAAAAAGAATAACTCCTGTTGAAAAAAAGGAAGATGTAAAACCATCAGATTTTGTATTAAAAGAAGATGATATTCAGATTTATTTTAAAAATGAACTTTTATCTTTAACTCTTGCAGAATTTGATATTTTAAAATTGATGATTCAAAGAAACGGCGCAGTAGTTGCACGTGAAGATTTTATTTATGCAAGTGACCATATAGAAGATGATAGTAGTCTAAAAAATATTGATGTTATGATTTCAAGAATACGAAACAAACTATCAAAGGTTGATGATAGTAAAACATTTATTAAATCAGTAAGAGGAATTGGTTACCAACTTTTATGATTCGTAATATTTCCATCTCTGCATTTATCAACACTATTTTTATTTTAGCATTAATTGCTATATCAATTACATTTGCTATTTTTATTAAACTTGATAAGCAAAGATATAATATTACAATGCAAAAAAAATATGAACTTGTATCAGAAAGCGTATTAAAATCACTAGAAGCAAACCCTTCTAAAAGTGGTATAAAAATTATAATAGATCAGTTCAAAGTTAAACAATTAGAAGACAGTGATTTAAAACTAACAATAATCAATGATGCCAAACCAATATTAATAAGAAAAACAAACTTTGGTATGTATAGAATATTTAGTTTAGATGATGTTTTATATATCTATGTTCAAAAAGATGGTTATAACTTGATGTTGCAAGATACTCAAAACTATTCATACAACTTACTTATTATTTCACTTGCTATTGCTTTATCCCTTGGTATTTTACTATCATTGTATTATATTTTAAAAAGAAAACTAAAACCTCTTAGGGTTTTAAATAATGAGATTAAAAAATTCTCAAATGGTAATTTAAATATAAAAATAAAATTTAATAGTAGTGATGAAATAGGAACAATTGCCAAAACCTTTGATGAAGCTATCACACATATAAATAATCAAACAAAATCAAAAGAACTTTTCATGCGTAATATGATGCATGAGCTAAAAACTCCTATTACAAAAGCAATGTTCATAGCAGAAACACTTGAAGATGAAAAGAAAAAAGAGATGCTTCAAAGAGCTTTTCATAGAATGGATGATATTATTAAAGAGCTTGCAATGGTTGAAAAGCTTACATCAAATAATACTTTTGTATATAAAGAACTTACATCTTTCTTTAAAATCTACACAAAGACAATTGAAATCACTATGATAAATGCAGATAAAATCACATCTAAAATAAGTGATTTTAAATTAAATGCTGATACTGCAATGTTCTCTGTTGCACTTAAAAATTTAATAGATAATGCAATTAAATTTTCTCCAAATAAACATGCAACAATAAATGCAAATAAACATCGTATAGACGTTATTTCAGAAGGAGAGCCTCTAAAATATGACCTTGAATATTATACAGAACCATTTTCTCAAGAAGAAAAAAGAAGTGATGGTTTTGGATTAGGACTTTATATTGTAAAAACAATTGCTAACTTACATGATTATAAACTAATTTATAAACACACAAAAGGCAAAAATATTTTTACGATTTTGATAGATTAACATCTTTCATAATTTCAAACCAATTTCTATTAAAATTCTTTTTAATATATTTTTCTTTGTGTGGAACTAGACAAGCAGAACAATTTTGATGAATATAATCCTCTCCTATATACTGTGCACCATCTTTAGAATCAATACCACAATATGAAAAAAGCGTTTTATCTTCTTGTTTTTCTATCCCGTCAACATCAAATCTAAAGTTTGGACAGGCACATAAATAACAGTTTAATTCTTCATAATCATGGCATTTTTTATTATCTTTATATAAAGGACAAAAATCATTCTCTTTTTCAACCATATTATCAAATCTAAAATATTTAATAACCTCATCATCACTTAAATCTTTAAGTCTTTCCATAATCTTTGCATGCTTTTCTCCATGCGTATTAAACCACTCTGTATATGTCATTAATTTAATTCCTCTGAATCTATTATAAAAGTAACCGGTCCATCATTTTGGATACTAACATCCATCATAGCACCAAATTCTCCTGTTTGAGTATGTACTCCTACTTTTTCTACTTCTTGGACAAACTCTTCATATAAAGCATTTGCAAGCTCTGGTTTCTCACTATCATCAAAACTAGGACGTCGTCCTTTCTTTACATTCCCAGCAAGTGTAAACTGTGAAATAATCAAAGCTTCACCTTGAACATCTAAAAGTGATAAATTCATTTTTCCATTTTCATCAGAAAAAATTCTAAGGTTTACTATCTTATTTACAAGCTTTTCAATATCTTTAGATGTATCACCTTTTTTAATACCAAGTAAAATGTTAAGCCCTACTCCAATTTTCCCTACTATCCTATCATCAACTTTCACACTTGATGAACTTACTCTTTGAATAACTACTATCATTTATATTCCAATCTATTTACTACTAACTTTTTATTCTTAAATGGATCTATAAACGCTTTTATCTCATCAAACTTATACTTCAAAGGAAAACCTATAGAAGAATTCTTTGCGGTACTTTCTAACTTATAAAAAGGTTTTCCATTTATATACAGAGCTTTTTTATTTGGTAAAATTATTCCTAAATTTACTACTACAAAAATATGTTTTGGAACTAATACAAAATAAGCTTCATAACCTTTTGCATTTAGTAAAGAAATTAAAAGATTACTCTTATCATCGCAATCTCCAAAATTCTGTTCTAAGACATTTTTCCCGCTTCTTGCTACAGATTCATTTATCTTATAAGGAATATTTGTCACAAGATTTAACATACTTTGTACTTCACAAACTTTTGTTTGACAATCTTTAGTTAAATTCTTTGCTAATTTTTTCGTATAGTCATCAGTTCTAACTTGATTTACATAAGTTAAGCCATCAATATCTATATATTGATTCTTTACAATAAAAAAAGATTTATAAATTAAAAAACCAATAAAAACTACTGATAAAACTGAAACTACAATCGACATGTAGTAAGCAATCTTACTTTTAAAAAGCATTTATAACCTCTTTTAACTTTCTAATATTTTCTTGTGAATTTACATAAATATTAATAAAATACTCATCAATAAAATCATATTTAGCACAATTAGAAAGTTTAATACCTTTCTCTTCTAACATATCTATAAACTCTTGTGAGCTTATATCTTTTAGTTTTATCAAAATTGAGTTTGTGTTACTTTTAAAAAGACAATCCACATATTTACAATCCTCAAAAATCTTTTCTATCTCTATTCTATTTTTAATATTTATACTATTTGAAATAGCTTTAAACCTACTATCTTTTATAGACTCTTCTAAATATTTAATATCAAACTTTGATAATTTATTCTCTGGTTCAAACTTCCTTAAATTACCTATGTTTTCTTTATTTGAGAATATTGTTGAAATATTTAATTCAGCATTCGAATAAAACTCACTTAAATCTTTTATCACATATACTTTTGAATACTCATTAAAAAATTTTATTGAGGATTCATTATTAGAAAAATCTAATAAACTCTCATCTAGAAGAACAGTTGCCTCCATTGAAACCCAATACTCAAAAAGTTTTTCTAAATCGTAATATGTACCATCTAAGGATGAAGGGTTTGCAAAGATAACAATACTTTGTTTTTTAATAGGTAAAAATAAATTCTCAAATCGATTTATTAGTCTTACTTCATAGTCTAAGTTTGAAGCTGCTTCTTTATATTCTAAAGTGCAAGGAGAATATATAAAACAGTATTTTAGTTTTAAAAATTTTAGTATTGAATATATAACTGAACTATATCCATTAAAAAGCTCTATTTGATTTTTATTTATCTTATATCTATACTCTAAAAGTTTTAATAAACTTTCATAATTTGTATTTTTTAAACTATCTATTTTATTATAATCAATTTCAATATTTGGTTTTAAAAAATTTATTTTATTAGAAAAATCTATCATGGGAGACCCTATAAACTTAAAAAGTTTTTTATCCCTGTAAATACTATTTGAGCCGAAAGAGCAGCCAAAAATAGTCCTATAATTTTAGATATGATTTGTAGCCCTTGTTTACCAACTGCTTTATTTATTATATTTGAAAAGTAAAGCATAATACCCACAACTATAACTGCAAAAACAATACCTAAACTACCTACAAACATTTGAGATGCTGTTTGAAATCCAGCTCCAAAAACCATAAGAACACCAATAGCACCAGGTCCTATTATAATAGGAAGGGCAAGAGGTACAACGGCTAATTCATTTAGATTTGAAGCATCAACTTTTTGACCATCTTTTGTTCCTCTAATTAAATCAACAGCGGTTAAAAATAGAAGTGCCCCAGCACCTATTCTAAAAGCATCTAAGGTAATACCAAAAATTGAGAAAATATGTTGACCAAAAAAAAGTAAAATAAGACAAGTTATAATTACAGATATTGTGACTTTAACTGCTAATGTGTGTTTCTCTTTTTCTGTAGCTTCTTTAGTTACAGTTAAAAAAACTGATAAAACAAAAAAAGGTGTCATTATAAAAAACATTTTTAAAAATGTTGAAAAGAAGAGTTCCATCTATACTTCCTAAAACAATATATTATTTTTAGGAAGTATATCTAAATTATGAATAATTTATTAAAAATGTTTATTTACTATTTTTAGAAAATCTTCTGCATTTTTATATCCAACTATTTGAGAAGATTTAATTTCTTTATTATCTTTATCCCAAAAAATCAACGCAGGAGGACCAACTACACTAAATCTCTTTTGCATAGCTTTATCATCATCTGTATTTTTTGTAACATCTGCTTTAATTAAAGTAAATTCATTTAACTTTGCAAGAACTTTTGGATCTTTAAAAGTAATTCCTTCTAACTCTTTACAAGAGATACACCAATCAGCATAGAAGTCTAACATCACAGGTTTACTTGAAGCTTTTACAGCTGCATCAATTTGGGCATTTGTTTTTACATAATTCCATTTTAATTTTGAAGTATCTACTTGCCCAACTACAGTTTTAGAAGTTAATTTACTTAAAGGGTCAAGCGGATTTGAAGCTCCACTTACTGCTCCAACAAATACTAAAACTCCATAAATTAAAATCACTGTTGTAATAAGTCTTGCAATAATATGTTCAAATACTTTTAAATATAAAGCAGCCCCAATAAATAACAATGCCCATAAATACATCACAATATTTGCACTTAGTACTCTATCTAGCATCCAAACTGCAACTGCAAGCATCACTATACCAAAGATTTTTGATACAGAGTCCATCCATCCACCAGGTTTTGGCATATATTTTCCAGCTCCAAGACCTATTAATAATAGTGGTGCTCCCATTCCCAAACTCATCACAAATAAAGCAGCTCCACCTAAGAAGGCATCTCCTGTTTGTCCAATATAAACTAAAGCACCTGCAAGTGGAGGAGCAACACAAGGACCAACGATAAGTGCTGATAAGAATCCCATAATTGCAATTCCTGCAATTCCTTGGTTTTCTTTTCCATCTGTTGTTTTATTTACTTTGTTTTGTATACTTTGAGGAAGTTCAAGTTTAAAATATCCAAACATTGAAAAAGCAAGAGCAACAAAAATAGCTGCAAATACAACTAATACGTAAGGATTTTGAAGTGCTACTTGTAAGTTTGCACCAAATAAACCTGCTAAAACTCCTGCTATCGTATACGCAACAGACATTGCTAAAACATATACTAAAGATAAGAAAAAACCTTTTGAAGCAGTTAAGTTTCCACTATCTCCAGCTTTTACAATAATTGAAGAAAGAATAGGAATCATAGGAAAAACACAAGGAGTTAATGAAAGTAATAAACCAAACCCAAAAAACGTAGCTAGCACTAAAAAGAAACTTCCATTTTTAAGTGTACCAGCAATTACATCAGTTTCATTTTGAGCAATAGGTGTTGCTTTTTCAACTTCTTTTTTTTCTTCAACAACTACATCTGAGAAATTAATTGTTTTCATCTGACTCATTGGTGCATAACAAAGTCCAGCTTTTGAACATCCTTGAAATTGAACTTCTATTTCTACATCTGAAGCTTTAGTTTTTGATTGAATTAAAGAAAAAGGAATATCAATTTTTAAATCATCAAAATGAACTTGCCAAATTTCATAAGGAATAGGTTTAGGTAAATTTACTTCTTTAGAGATATCGATTTTTTCAGGTTTTGATATGAATACTTTAAGCTTTTCATCATAAAGATAAATATCTTTTCCTAATTCTAAATTAAATATTATCTTATCTTTACTCTCTTCAAACTTTGGTTTAAAAGCCTCTTCTGGTTCTAAAAAATTTTGCTCAACGGCAAAAGCAAAAATCGAACAAAATAAAAATAATAGTATCTTTTTAATCATTTTAAACCTTTATTTAAAATATTTCATAGAATTTGCAGCTAGTTGATTAACATCTTTTATTCCAACTTCTTTAGCTATAACTTTTCCATCTTTAAAATAAATCAATGTGGGTAGACTTCTAACATTATATTTTTTCGCTAAATTCATATATTCGTCAATATCAATTTTATAAATAACTACATCTGCTGGTTTAACTTTATCAAATAGTATTAAATTTTTTGCTAAAACTTTACATGGAGGACACCAAGTTGCATAAAAATCTACAATTGCATTTTTACCTTTTAATTTTTCGTCAATATTATTTGTTTCTAAATGTTCAAATGCAAATAGTGATATAAAACTAAAGATTAAACCTATTAATACCTTTTTCATATATTCCCTTTAAATTTTTAAGATATTATAGTAAATATTTGTAAAGAGTTTGTTAATACACCTTAATAAGATTTGGAAATTTTAGTATTATAATTAAAAATTATACTGAAATTAAATTTACTATGATAAAATCTTATCTTTTTAGAGAAAAAGTACTAGGGTTATAAGATGAATAAATTAATAGATTTACCACCTAAAAGTGTTGAATATATGGGAAATGATAATATCGTTATGATTGATGTTAGAAGACCAGAAGAATGGAAAGCAACTGGAGTTATAAAAAATGCTCATAAAATGACTTTTTTTGATATGTTTGGTAACTGTGATGTTCCTGGTTGGCTAAATGATTTTGAAAAAATTGTTACATCAAAAGAACAACAATTTATTTTAATATGTGCACATGCAAATAGAACACGTACAATAGGTAATTTTCTAATTCAAAACCACGGATATACAAATGTCACACATTTAGAAGGTGGTATGGCTTTATGGTTAGATGAAGGAAGAGAAGTTATTTTTGATTAAAAAAGACTCTTATTAAGAGTCTTTTTTATCTGCACTTGCTTTTTGTAAAATAGCAATCACATCATCTAAATTTTCATAAGGAATATGTGATTTCCATTCGATATCTTTACCATTTAATGAAATACCAATACTTACAATATCTGATGTACCTTTACCATATGGTTCACTTACATTTGAAACTGAAATAACACCTTGTTTTGTTCCGTGTAAAGGAAGTGTTCCTAATTCTGTTGTTGCCATAAAAAATCCTTATATTAATTTTATTTTATTATTTTTACTAAAAGAAACTTTTATTCTCTTAAATTTATTTGATTAATGGTTCAGGTTCACCTAAATAATAACCTTGAAATTCATCAATCTCTAATTCTTTTACTATCTCATATACTTCTTTAGAATGAATAAATTCTGCAATAGTAGTAATACCTAATGATTTTGAAAAGTTTACAATAGATTTAACCATCTCATAAGAATTTGGATCAATATCTATCTCTTTAATTAAAGAACCATCTATTTTTATATAATCTGGTTTTATTTTTAAAATATGTGAAAAATTTGAAAAACCTGTTCCAAAATCATCAATTGCAATTCTAATTCCTTTTTCTCTATATTCAAAAATAAAATTATCTAACATCTCGTAATCTGATACAAAATCACTTTCTAAAATTTCAAATACAACTTTTTCTCTTTGGTTTTTTGTTAATTTTTTTATCTCTTTATCTATAAATTCAATAAATTCAAGATTTAGAACATCTGCAAAACTAATATTTATTGATAAGTCTTTACCTAATTTATCAATATTTCTAAAAGATTTTTCTATTACTAATTGATTTAATTTAAAATATTGTTTTGTTTTTATAGCTACCTCAAAAAAAGTCCCAGGAGACAAATAATAAGGTTTGCCATCAACTTCATCTAATATCCTCATCAATGCTTCATATTTTATAATTTCATCTTTATTATTATATATTGCTTGATAAAAAGGTATTATCTTATCTTCTTCTATAGCTGTTTTTATTTTCTCTCGCCAATACATTGTTTTTTTAATATTATCTTTTGTATCTATTTCTTTATTATATACTGTATATTTTACACTAGATTGTTTTGCTTTTTTTAAAGCGATATTTGCACTTTTGATTGAATCTGATTGAGAAATAGAAGTTCCAATAGTTACATATAAATAAATATCAATATCTAAACTATCAATATGAATCTCTTGTTTGAATATCTCTTGAATTTCTTCTAAGACTTTATCATAAGACATAAAAGAAGTAATATTTGTATCTAAAATCGCAAAAACATCAGAATTTAATCTATATAAAGATTGGTTATTTACAGAAGAAAAACCTTTTAACATCTTCATTACTTTTATTAAAATTTCATTTCCAACATCAAATCCATATAATTCATTAATATCATCAAACCCTTCAATATCTATCAAACTTAAAGCAGTAAACTCTTCTTTTTCTAAATCTAATCTCAAAGATTCTCTATTTTTCAATCCCGTTAGCTCATCATAATATAGTTTATGTTTTATTTCAGCTGTTCTGGCCTCAACTTTGTATTCTAAATCTCTAGTATTTTTTTCTATGTAATCAAGCATTTTATCGAACTGATTACCTAAGAGACCTAGTTCATCATTTGTATCAATATTATTTCGAACTTCAAAATTACCCTCTTTTACTAAATTTGCATTTTTAGATAAAATAGTAATTGGTTTCAATAGTTTTTTTATAAAAAGCATTGCAATAAATATTAAAATTATAAGAATTAAAAGAGAAACATTTATTATCATCCCATTTATTTCTTGAGATTTCAATTCTAAATCTTTTTTATAGATTGAAGATACAATATACCAATCAAAAAAGTCATTATGATTTATCCATGCAATTTTTTCATAAGAATAATTCTTCAAATCATCAGGTTTATTCCATTTGTAATTCCAAGACTTTTTATTTTTATATGCACTTTTTAAACTATCCACTATAAATTTATCAGTACCTTGTTCTTTTATATTAGATACATTTTTACCTACTAAATTTTTGTCTTGATGAATTAATAGTTCATCTTTTCCATTTAATATAAAAATATATCCCATCTCACCTAATATAATTGATTTAATCAAGGGACTTAATTCTAATATAACTTTCTTTTTTTCTTTTTCTAATTCTTGCTTAATATTTTCTATATAAACACCAGATGATATTATAAAACCTAAAGGTTCAAAATAAACACTATGTACGATTTTTTCAGAGATAAAATTACTATTTAATTTTGACCAAGAATACCTAGTAAAAGTTTCAGAGTTTTTCATACTATTATGAATTAATTCACCTACAAATAGTTTTCCATTTGCATCAGCAGTATAATATATGTTTTTTTTATTAAATTTTTTATCTGGATGAAATACTAATTTACCTTTTTCATCTAAAATAAAAATATAATCATCCTCATGCCCATACTCTATTTGAGATACTGTTTCAAAGAAATATTTTATTGCTTCTTCTCTTGTTATTGCTCCACTTTTATACATCTGATAATAGTTATTTATAATATTATAAGCAATTAGGGATATATTACGTATTTCATCTTTATGTTCTGCAGTTCTAGCTTTTTTAAAGTCTTTTAAGTACTCTTCTTTAGAATCAACAATTGCACTAATTCTATCTAGTTGAGTTTTAGCTTGTTTTGTTTCTAAATCTATTAAATAAGTAGATATTTTTGGAGATATTACAAATGTTGTAAATAATATATATATTAAAATAATTGAAACTAGTACAGCTCCTATTTTTAAAAATATTTTATTATTCATAACCTATATCTCCTAATGTAAGATTAATAAATTATAACATCTTTCAATATTTTTTTGCTATAACTTGACCAAATTTTACTGAATTATTTAGCAAATCTTCCAATTCTACAAAGTTTTCTTCCCAAACCATTACAACTGTAGAACCCATTTTAAAGTAACCTAAGCAGTCACCTTTTTTAACTTCTTTATCTTCATACTCATAAATTTGGATATCTCTTACATCTGTGTTAGTCTCAACTTTAGGTTCAAATGTAAATACCATTTGTCCTACATTTAGTGCTCCTACAAAAACCATATAAAAAAGTTTTTCATTATGAACACACTCTAAAATAACTCTTTCATTTTCGATAAAAAGGTCAAGTTGTTTATTTAAATATTTTATATTAACAGGATAAAGTTTTCCTGGAACATGAATAAGTTTATTTATTTTAAAATCAATTGGAGCATGATATCTATGATAATCCTTTGGAGATAAATAAAAATTCATATAAGAACCGTTGTTAACTTTTTCAAAATTATTAGCACAATTATATGTCAACATCTCTTCAACTGAATATTCCATTCCTTTTATTTGAAGAAGTAACTCTTCTTTTATTTTTCCACATTGAGTAATATAACTATCAGTTGGAGAAATAAACGTTTCTTCACTTTCATCTATTTGTCTTGATATGGCTAATTCTCTAGTAAATAGATCATTTAATGAGTTGTAAAATTTTGCATTTCTAAATTCACTCATATCTAAACCTAAACTTTTTACGTAAGTGTTATTAATGAATTTCTGAATAAATGATGGAAATTTTGTTTTGGCAAACTTCCCAAAAATTTGTGAAATGGTATTTGTAATGTGCATTTGTTTCCTTGTTGAAATATTAAAGGTTATAATTTTAGCTAAAACTATCTTGATTATTTTAAAAATCCTATTTAATAAAAAAGTATAAGAATTACTCAAAAATATTTTGATACCCTTCATTTACCAGTTTAAGGTTAAAATATTTTATTAAAGGACTCAATAAATGCATAAAGTTATTGTAGAAAATGTATGCGGTTGTTTTAAAAGAAGTGACTTAAAAAACTATATGGAAATTCCCGTAAAAGATGAAGCATTAAGTACAGCTATTAAAATGAAAAATCAAATGAATCAAGAATTCTGTAGAAAACACGAATTTCAATTAGTTGAAGATTCAAATAATTTTGTAATATCTTTTAGACCCCAAGAAGCAAGTTCATGTTGTGGAACAGGATGCTGTTCTTAGAGTAGTATAGCTTAAGCTATATTACTCATTTGGTACTAAAATTGTAAGTTTACCTTTTTCCTTCATTCCACCAGCTTGAAGTTCAGCATCACTACCATTTCCAAAGAAAAAATCTGCTCTTATTTCACCTTTAATAGCTCCACCAACATCAGCAGCAACCATCAACCTATTAATTTTTTCTTGAGATACTGAACTCTTTGTATTAATAAATACAGGCATTCCAAGAGGAATATATCTTCTATCAACAGCAAGGTTTCTTCCAGCAGTTAATTCTGTTCCCAGTGCTCCTGTTGCACTTTTTTTATTTTCAATAAAGAAAATATAACTTTTGTTTTTGTTTAAAATCTCTTCTACTCTATGTGGATTCTGTTTTAAATACTTTTTAATCCCTTGTAAGGAAGCTCCAGTTTTCTTTAAAACACCCTCTTTTAAAAGTGCCCTACCAATTGCAAAATATTTATGTCCATTTTGATTTGCATATCCTACATTTATAGTTTCACCAGTATCTAAAGCAACTTTTCCTGAACCTTGTATTTGTAAAAAGAATAAATCTATTTCATCATCAACATAAACAATAGGCTCTAAATCTGTTCTCTTATTTAACTGTGCTCTATCATCATATGCAACTATTTTTCCATTTACTAGCTTTCCTCTTAATCTTCTATATTTTTTTAACTCAGGATAGGCAGCACTTAAATCTATAGGATACATATCTTTTGGTACTTTATAAACAGGGTATTTATATTTTTCACTTTTAATTCTACTTCCTTGTAATAAAGGTTCGTAATACCCAGTTATTAAACCATTGTTTGTACCATTATTGTTATATAATTCATAGGCAGTAAAATTTTCACTAAAAAATTGAGATGGATTTAAAAAACTTTCGGCTTTTAAACAAATATCTTTAAAGAGTTCATATCTTTTTGCTCTTTTACAATCTTTTTTAAACACATCAAAAGCTAATGATAAATCATCTTCATAAAAACCTTCAATATCTTTTATATCAACTTTTTTTACCTTTGCTTTAGATATACCTTTTAAAGTTTCTAATTTAAGAGGTTCCTTTTGAGAACATCCTGTAAATAATATAATAAATAGTATTGTAATAATAGAAAGAGATTTCATAATATAATAGTTTCCTTTTAAAAAATTAAGGAATTGTATCATTAAAAAGTTAATAGGAATTAAATATAAATAAGAAAAAAGTTATTAAAAAAAAGTTTTAAGCTTGAGAGTAAACTTCCTTTAATCCACAGGCTTTACACCTATATTCAATATCATTTACACCAGAGCAACCGCCACCTTTTAAAAGTTTTGCACTTATTACATCTTGTTTAAATGTTGTTCTTGTATTTTCATCATAAAAAGTTCTTGTTTTTTCTCCACAAGTGGGACACTCTCCATTATTTAATTTATCAACTCTTGAGTGTTTATTTTTGTAATATAGAAGTACCGAGAAGATTACTATTAAAAAAGTTAATAGTAAAAAAATTATAGTTTGCATGAAGTAGAGGTTTACTCTACTTCTGCATCGATAACATCGTCATCTTCTTTTTTAGCTTTTTTATTTGGTTGTGCACCAGCAGCACCTGCTTGATCACCACCCTCTTTTTTATACATAGCTTCTGCTAATTTATGAGAAACTTCAGTTAAAGCTTTTACTTTTTCTTCAATAGCTTCTTTTTCGGCATTTTCATCTTTTAATACTTCTTCTAAAGCTGCAGCTGCATCAACGATTGCTGTTTTTTCTTCTTCATTTACTGCATCTTCATTTTCTTCTAAAGTCTTTCTAGTTGAATGTAATAAAGCATCAGCTTGGTTTCTTACTTCAATTACTTCTTTTTTCTTAGCATCTGCTTCTTTATTTGCTTCTGCTTCATTTACCATTTTTTCAATTTCTTCATCAGATAATCCAGATGAACCAGAGATAGTAATTTTATTCTCTTTTCCAGTACCTTTATCTTTAGCAGATACATTTAAAACACCATTTGCATCAATATCAAATGTTACTTCAATTTGAGGAACACCTCTTGGAGCTGCTGGAATGTCAGATAATTCAAACATACCTAAAGATTTGTTATCTTTAGCAAATTCTCTTTCACCTTGACCAACGTGAATTGATACTGCTGGTTGATTGTCTTCAGCAGTTGAGAACACTTGAGACTTTTTAACAGGAATTGTTGTACCTTTTTCAATAAGTTTAGTTAAAACTCCACCTAAAGTCTCAATTCCAAGTGATAAAGGAGTAACGTCTAGTAATAATACATCTTTAACATCACCTCTTAAAACACCAGCTTGAACAGCAGCACCAGAAGCAACTACTTCATCAGGGTTAACACCTTTATTTAAATCTTTTCCAAAGAACTCTCTTACAATTTCATTTGCTTTTGGTAATCTTGTAGATCCACCAACCATAATGATTTCTTCAATTTCACCTTTATCTAATCCAGCATCTTTTAAAGCAACTTTGATATGGTCTAAAGTTTCAGTAATTAAATCTTCAGTCATAGCTTCAAATTTTGCTCTAGTTAATGATTTAACTAAGTGAACAGGACCAGCATTACCCATAGAGATAAATGGTAGGTTGATTTCAGTTGATTCTGCAGAAGATAATTCTTTCTTAGCATTTTCAGCTGCATCTTTTAATCTTTGAAGAGCCATTTTGTCATTTTTAACATCAAAACCATTTTCAGATTCAAACTCTTCAGCTAACCAATCAATAATTGCGTTATCAAAATCATCTCCACCTAAGAATGCATTACCATCAGTTGAAAGTACTTCAAATGTTCCATCACCAATTTCAAGAACAGTAACGTCAAATGTACCACCACCTAAATCATATACTAGAACTTTTTCTTCACCTTTTTTATCAAGTCCATATGCTAATGAAGCAGCTGTTGGCTCATTGATAATTCTTAATACATTTAAACCAGCAATAGTACCAGCTTCTTGAGTTGCTTTTCTTTGTGCATCATTGAAGTATGCAGGAACTGTAATTACTGCATCAGTAACTGGGCTTCCTAAATACTCTTCTGCGTCTGCTTTTAATTTTCCTAAAATTTTTGCAGAAATTTCTTGTGGAGTATATACTTTATCTCCAATTTCTACTGCTGCTGCACCGCTTCTGTCAACGATTTTATACCCAACTTTAGACTGTGCTTCTTGAGCATTTTTTTCGTCCATCATAAGACCCATAATTCTTTTAATAGAATAAATTGTTTTTTCTGGGTTTGTAATAGCTTGTCTTTTTGCAGGATCACCAACTAAAACTTCACCTTTATCAGTGAATGCTACAATTGATGGAGTAGTATTTTTACCCTCTTTATTAGGGATAACTTTAGCTTCTCCACCTTCATAAACTGCCATACAAGAGTTTGTTGTACCTAAATCAATACCAATAACTTTACTCATTTTATTCGTCCTTATTAATTTTATTATTATTTTTAATTTTTATTAATAGTTTTTTGACATTGCGGTCAAATTCTATTTGTTTAAATTAGTTAGCAATACTAACCATAGATGGACGTAAAAGTCTATCTTTAAACATATAACCTTTTTGCATAACTTGCACAATTTCACCAGCATTTTTATCTTCTGAATCAACTTGCATAATTGCATTATGGAAGTTTGGATCAAACTCACCATCAGTTTCTACAATAGAAATATCATGTTTTTCAAAAGCTGTATAGAAGTTTTTGATTGTTAATTCAACCCCTTCTTTTAACTTAGCTAATAACTCTTCAGCTGGTAAATCAGCTGATGCTTCTTCTGCTGCAAGTGCCATCTCTAATGTATCAATTGGAGACAGTAAATCTTTTGCAAATTTTTCAGATGCATAATCAATTGCATTATACTTCTCTTTTTCTAATCTTTTTTTAATATTTTCAAAATCAGCATGAACTCTAAAATATTTATCTTCTGCTTCTTTTACTTGTGCTTCTAATTGTGCTATTTTCTCTTCCGCACTTAACTCTTTATTTTCTGAAGCTGATTCTTCAACTACTTCTTCAGTTGTAGTCTCTTCTTGAACTTCTTCATTCTGTTCTATTTCTTCATTTAATTCTTCTTTGTTTTCACTCAAAGTAATTCTCCTAAACCATACTAATTTTATTATAGAAATATTCGTAATCTTTTGATAGTTCGCCTACAACTAACATCTTTGTATCTGTATTTCCAACTTTACAGTTGTGACAAATACCAATGTAGCCATTAGGAACGATATTATCAAAATATAAACCTTCTTCAATTGAGTCTAAAACTTTCCCTTTTAAAAATGAAGTTATACTATCTTCATCAAAGTTATATCTAAGTGCTAAAGAGAAAAACTCTTTTGTATTGTAAATATGAAAATCTTTATTTTGTAAATGTTGACTAACTTTTTCATAAATTTCAAAAGCTCCAACTTGCTTAGAAATATTTACAATATGTATTAATTCTAAACCAATCATGTCACTTAAAAATCTATATAAAGCATCTGTAAACTTTACGGTAATTGCAAATGTAGTAAACTCCAATATCATATATCTATTTTCTACATTTAATATATCTTTTAAAGTATCAGATTTTTGATCTTGAATAAATACTGATAAACCTATTTCATTAGATAAATACGCAATTGCTTTTTCATCAACAAAATCGAGTTTAAAATTTAATTTATTTGCCCAATATTGTTTTAAAGCTTCAGTTGTAGGTGTTCTTCCTGAACTTACATGTTCTTGAGCAAGAAAACCTTCATCCCCTAACTTTTTAAAGTAACCTCTAATAGTTGCAGGAGAATATGTAATATCATACATAGACTTTAGTTGAGAAGAACCAATAGGTTCTAAATGCTCAATATAAGCTTTAATAATTGAATGTAATAAAAACTCTTTTTTGTCAATCATTTCATAATCACTTTTTTGTTTTTAGCACTTATAATCTTAAACTGCTAAAAATATTATACTATATGAGTCATCAAATGTCAAGTTGTTTTTAGCAAAAGAGATATAAAAGTGCTAATTTACTTTTTTGGCCTTTTTTAATTTATTAATTTCTAACAATTTTAGGAATACAATACGACAGAATTTAAAAAGGATTGTAAATGTACGAAAAAATAAACGAACAATTTGCAAGTGATAATTATTCACAAATTTGTCCTGAAGTATTAGAAAAAATTGTTGAATTAAATCAAGACAATGCACAAGCCTATGGAAATGATTACTATACAAAATATGCAGCAGATAAATTAAGAGAACTCTTCGAAACTGACTGTGAAATATTTTTTGTATTTAATGGTACTGCGGCAAACTCTCTTAGTCTTGCAGCCTTGTGTAATTCATACCATAGTATTATCTGTAGTGAAGTTGCTCACATAGAAACAGATGAATGTGGTGCACCAGAATTTTTTTCAAATGGTTCAAAACTATTACTTGCAAAAACAGATGATGGGAAGTTAAAACCAGAAGATATAGTGCATCTTGCTACAAAAAGGGATGATATTCACTACCCAAAACCAAAAGTAATATCTATCACTCAATCAACAGAATTAGGAACTGTTTATACTATTGAAGAGTTAAAGGCAATAAAAGAAGTTGCCAATAAACACAATTTACTCATTCAAATGGATGGAGCAAGATTTGCAAATGCTGTTACATCTTTAAATTGTACACCAGCAGATATTACTTGGAAAGTGGGTGTTGATGTTCTTTGTTTTTCAGGAACAAAAAATGGTATGGCAATGGGAGAAATTGTTATATTTTTTGATAGAAAGCTAGCTGTTGATTTTGATTATAGATGTAAACAAGCAGGACAACTTGCTTCTAAAATGAAATTTATCTCAGCACAATGGATTGCTTTATTAGAAAATGAATTATGGAAAAGAAATGCAACACATGCAAATAATATGGCTAAATATTTTGAAGAGCAACTCTCTTTTATAAAAAATATTCAAATTAAATTTCCTGTTCAATCAAATAGCGTTTTTATAGAAGCACCAGTAAAAATTTTAGAAGAAATAAAAAAGAAAAATTGGATTTTTTATAGTTTTATTGGAGCAGGAGGAGCAAGATTTGTTTTTTCTTGGAATTCTACAAAAGAAAGAATTGATGAATTTATTCTTGATTTAAAAAATATTTCATCTTTATCTTAAGACCATTTATTAGCTAGTTATATGCTAAAATTTAACTAGCTATAGATACAATAAATAACTAAAAAAAACACTTATACACTAAAAAACTAATCCCAGTATTTAAGTTTTAATAAATTTTTTATATGTTAAATTGTCATATAAATTGTAACTTTTATGCAATTTTCATGTAATTTTATAAAACTAATATAATATATTTACTTATATAGTAATTGAAGTATGTTACAATATAGTTGTATTATTTTAGATTTATCTAAATTAAACTTAACCAACTTCAAGGAGAAAATATGAAAAAAATCGCTAGCGCTGCTTTAATTACGGCATTAACTATCCCAGCATTTGCTGCTGAGTTCATTACAATCGGAACAGGAAGTGTAACAGGAACTTACTACCCAACAGGTGGTGCAGTTTGTAGACTTGTAAATAAATACAAGAAAGAGACTAAAATTAGATGTTCTGTTGAATCTACTGGTGGTTCTGAATACAATATTAACACTATTAAAAATGGTGAATTAGATTTTGGTATTGCTCAATCTGATGTTGTATATAATATGGCTAATGGTCTAAAGAAATACAAAGGTAAACAAGTTAAAAAACTTAGATCTGTTATGGCTATTTACCCTGAGTTATTTACAGTAGTTACAAGAAAAGAAGCTGGAATTAAATCTATTAAAGATATTAAAGGAAAAAGAATCAATGTTGGTAACCCAGGAAGTGGTCATGCTTCAACTGCTGCAACATTATTCCCATACTTAGGTATGTCTAAAAAAGACTTAGGATTTGCAGGAGTTCTTAAAGCTGGTGAATCTCCAGATGCATTAAGAGACAACAAAGTTGATGGTTATTTCTATATGGTAGGACATCCAACTGCAAATATCAAAGATGCTTCAAACTCTGTTGACATAGCAATTACGCCAGTAGTTGGTCCAGAAGTTGATAAAATGATTAAAGACAACCCATACTTTGCAAAAGCAGATGTACCTGCTGGACTATACAAAGGTATAGATACTCCAGTTTCAACATTTGGTGTTAAAGCTGTATTAGTAACAAGTACTGATGTAAGTGATAAAGCTGTTTATACTTTAGTTAAAGCTATTTTAGAAAACTTTGACGCATTTAAAAAGTTACACCCAGCATATGCAAATATTACTAAAGAATCATTACTTGATGGTTTAAGTGCTCCTCAACATGAAGGTGCAAAAAAGTACTTTAAAGAAGCGGGATTATTATAATCCAAAAAATTTCAAAGGCATTATGCCTTTGAAATATTTTATTATGTGTTAATTATAAAAACAATTAACTAATACATAATAAAATGAATTAATCATTTTAAGGAACCTACAATGGCTATTTACGAAGAAAAACCACACACCCTTGACGAACTTGAACAAGAACAGATAGATGAAGCAGAGAATGTCTTAAATGAATTAGAAGGACAAAGAGTATTTGGAAAAGAACATTACGAATTTTGGATGATTTCAATCATCGCTCTTTTATGGTCTTTATTTCAATTATATATTGTAATTGAACCTACAAACTCTACAATTTCACGTTCT
Organism: Arcobacter sp. LA11; assembly: GCF_001895145.1. Classification (NCBI taxonomy): domain Bacteria; kingdom Pseudomonadati; phylum Campylobacterota; class Epsilonproteobacteria; order Campylobacterales; family Arcobacteraceae; genus Arcobacter; species Arcobacter sp. LA11. Next base: position 51,833 of record NZ_BDIR01000013.1, read on the forward strand.
ATTCATCTAAGTTTTGCATTAACTCTTGCATTTATGATTTATCCAATGATGAAAAAACCTTACTTTCTTACTAAAATTAGATGGTTTGGTTATATGTTTGCAGCCATTGGTTTATGTACAGCAGGATATATTGCTTATGCCTTTGAAGAGTTAGCGGAGAGACCTGGTGATTATACAAACTACGATATTATAATTGCACTTGTTGGTATAGTAATTTTACTTGAAGCAGGAAGAAGAGTTTTAGGTCTTGCACTTTCAATTATTGCTATTCTATTTATCTCTTATGACATGCTTGGGCCTTATATGCCTGAACTTATTATCCATAAAGGTGCATCATTAAATAAACTTGCAGGACATATGTTCTTAACAACAGAAGGTATTTTTGGTGTTCCACTTGGAGTATCAACTGGATTTGTATTCTTATTTGTACTTTTTGGTTCACTTTTAGATAAAGCAGGTGCTGGTGAGTATTTTATTAATTTAGCATTTGCAATGCTTGGTAAATTTAGAGGTGGTCCAGCAAAAGCATCAGTTGTTGCATCTGGATTTACTGGAATTATGTCTGGTTCTTCTATTGCAAATACTGTTACAACAGGAACATTTACAATTCCACTTATGAAAAGAACAGGATTTAGACCAGAGCAAGCAGGAGCAGTTGAAGTTGCAGCTTCAACCAATGGACAATTAATGCCACCTGTTATGGGAGCAGCAGCTTTTATTATTGCTGAGTTCTTAGGTTTAGCCTATACAGATGTTATCTTTGCAGCATTTATTCCTGCTTTTGTTTCATACTTTGCACTATTTTATATTGTTCATCTAGAAGCATTAAAACTTGGTCTTAAAGGAATGAATGATGAAGATTTACCTCCAAAATGGAAAACATTTATTACTGGTATTCATTATTTAGTCCCTATTTTCTTCCTTCTCTACACCCTTATGGTATTAAGAGAATCTGCAGCAAGTGCTGCTTTTAATGCAATTATGTTATTGATGTTATTAATGGTTGTTCAACATCCATTTAGAGCTATATTAGCAAAAGAAAAAATGACACGAGACATTATGTTATCTGGTTTTGTTGATATTCTTGCAGGTATGATTGCAGGTGCACGAAATATGATTCCTATTGCTGTTGCTACTGCATTAGCAGGTATTGTTGTTGGTTCTATTACATTAACAGGATTAGGACAAGTATTATTAGATGTTATTGAAACACTGTCAGGTGGAAATATCTTTATAATTCTAATTTTAGCAGGACTTATTTCACTTATTTTAGGGATGGGTCTTCCTACAACTGCAAATTATATTGTAATGGCATCATTAACCGCACCAGTAATTTTAATCCTTGCACAAGAGAATGGATATTTAATTCCAGCTATTGCAGCACACCTATTTGTATTTTACTTTGGTATTCTTGCAGATGATACCCCACCAGTTGGACTGGCTGCATATGCAGCAGCTGGTATTGCAAAAGCAGATCCAATTAAAACAGGTATTCAAGGATTTAAATATGATATTAGAACAGCAATTCTTCCATTTATGTTCTTCTTCAACCCAGAATTACTATTAATTTCAGGAGTTGATGCACTTAATCCAGCTGATCCTAAAGGATGGATTTGGATTACAAATCCACTTGAAATAGCCACAATATTTATTACAGCATTTATTGGAATGATGGCATTTTCTTGTTTTACTCAAGGATATTTTATAACAAAAACAAATATTATAGAAAGATTTATATTTTTAGGAGTAGTTCCATTTATGTTCTTACCTAAAATAATGGGAGATTATTTTCATCTTCCATCTCACTATTTATCTTATGTTATTGGATTAGGTATCTTTGCACTTATATACCTCATTCAAAAAGCTAAAATGAAAGCACAAACAGTATCACCAAGTGAAGTAGAGTTATAAAAAAGCGCATAATGCGCTTTTTTATTTTATTTAATTTTTAGTCTATATTTTTATTTTTTTACTAAAGGCTTTTCGATTATGTAGCCATAACCTTTATGAGAAATGATAAAATCATCATCTTTAACTTTATCTTTTAATCTTTTCATAACTGTTCTAAAAGCAGAATCATTAGTATTAATATCATCCCATACAATTTCTTTAAACTTCTCAACAGGGACAACCTCTCCTATTTTTTCAATTAGAACTTTTAAAATATCTAATTCTTTTTTAGAAAGTTTTACAATATTCTCTTCATTGTAAAGTTTGTCATTGACTTTATTATATGTATAAATTTTATTTAAAACAAGTAAGTCATTTTCTTCTGATGAAACAGCATTATCTGCTAATACTTCTTCTTTTGCTTTTTTAAGCATTTCCATCATATTATCAATATTAAGAGGTTTTACAAAATATCCAAGAACCCTTAGATTAATCAATTTTAGTAAATCATCTTCATTCTTATGTGCACTTACAATAATAAATCTTTGATTAGGTACAAGATTTCTAATATCATCAATCATTGATATACCATCTTTATTTGGCATTTTTAAATCAGTAAGAACCAAATCAAACTGTTTATTATCATTAAAATTGGTTTTAAATATAGAACTTGCTTCTTCACCATCGCAGGCTACAACAACTTCATCGAAAATTGTATTCAAATAAAATGAAAGAGTTTTTCTAGCAACATCTTCATCTTCTACTAATAAAACCCTTGTAGAGTAATTTTTCATGTCTTTATTTCCCGATATTTATTTTGCAAGATTATATCAAAAAAGTTATTTTAAAGTGGTAAATTAATGATAAAAGTAATCCCGTCCTTAATGTTTTTAACATTTATATTACCATTCATATTTTTTTCAATAATTGTTTTTGCCATATAAAGACCTATTCCTGTACCCTGATTTTCGAACTTTGTAGTAAAGTAAGGTTCAAACATACGTTCTTTTATTTTAGGTGAAACCTCACCACAATTATTAGAAAGTTTGATAATGGCTAAATCGTCTCTTTCTTTTTCAATAATAATATTTACCTCAGGAGAAAAATCAATAGTTTTCTTTTTTATAATAGCTGCATCACTTGCATTATTCAATATATTTAAAATAACTTGTTGAAATTCATTTTTATAATTTACAGTTTCAATTTCATCTCCAAGAATATTTAATATAATTCCACTTTCTTCAAACTGAGTATCAATTATTTTTGAACTTTGAATTATTGCTTCTTTTATATCAAATTTAATTTTATCTTTTGTTGGTTGATAAAAATTCCTAAAATCATCAATTGTTTGAGACATATAATCTATTTGTATTTTAGTATCTTTTATAATATCATCTAATTCATTTTTTGAAAGTTCTCCATAATTATCCCTAATAAAATGTGTTAATAGATTGATATTATTTAAAGGTTGTCTCCATTGATGAGCAATATTTCCGAGCATCTCTCCCATAGCTGCAAGTTTACTTTGATGTACTAAAAGTCTATCTTTCTCAGTATTTTTAGCAACTTCATCTTGAATTTTTAATGTTAATTCTTCTTCATGTAATTTCATTCTTGTAATATCATTTATATATCCATAAAGATGTGTGATATTTCCAAAATCATCTTTTAGAAAAATAGTTCTATTAAATACCCATCTTATTTCACCATCTTTATCTTTTACTCTATGTACTTGAGTGAAAGATTTCTTATCATTTCTAATTGCTTCTTGAATATCATTTTTAAAATTTTCTAAATCATCTTCATGAATAAACTCAAAATATTTTATATTACCTTTCTCAAAATCATCAACATCATAGCCGTATGAATTTATACTTTTTGAAGTGTATTGAACTGAGAACTCTTCATCATTTTTCCATTTAAAAATTACTATTCTTCCATATTCAACAAGTAAATCAACATATTGAAGTTCTTTTGTCAATTTTTTTCTTTGTTCAATATCCATAGACATCATTAACATACGTTTTAGCTTTCTTTCTTTATCTTCAAAAGCTTTACCTCGAACTAAAATCCATTTATAGTTATTTGATTTATCTTTTATTCTATATTCAGCTATATAATGATCACTCTTACCTTTAAAATGCTCTTTTAATCTTTTTTCAACACTTTCTCTATCATCAACATGAATTAGGTCTAACCACTCATCTAATGTATTTACATCACCATTTTTATAGCCAAACATATCTAACCATTTTCTAGAAAAATATATTTGTTTAGTTTTTAAATCAATATCCCACAACCCATCATTTGAAGCAATAATAGCTAATTCATATCTATCTTTCCATTTTTTATATAAAATATTTTTTGTTTCTAATCTTTTATTATATCTATGAAAAATTTTATTTATAAATTTAGAAAAAATAATAGAAGCTACTATTAAAAAAAATGCTATTAACATTACAATCGCAATTGCAATAGATAGTTTTGAATTGTACTCATATTCAAGAGTTGAAACTTTTGAAGGAAAAGCATAACTTTTAACAGAAACTAAGAAGTTATATTTTGTAAAATTATATATATTTGAAGACTTTTGCACGTCTTCATTTTTTTTATATTTTCTTAAAATTTCATTTGAACTATTTAATCTATCCTTTTCTAAAATATATTTAGCATTGAGTCTTTGTCCTTTATTATAATAATTGTAAACATATCCTAAATCATAATCATAGAACCAAAAATAGCTTTCACTATAATATTTACTTTTCTGTACAATTGAATTTAGTATCGCATCTCTTGTAGAATCTTTCATATCATCTATCTTTGAAAATGCTCCTAAAAACCAATTTTTATTCTCTATATTTTTAAAATAACTTAATCTAATTTTGTTCTTTTGATTATCAATCCAATAAATTAAATTATCATCACCTATATATAGAATACTTTTTAACATGTGATATTGAAAATTACTTAACTCTAATTTTGAGTTGGTAATTACTTTTAAATAGTTAATAATATTTTCACCATAAAAAATATTGAAACTTGTTTTATCAAAAATTACAAATTCTAAATTAGTATGCTCTTCTATACTCTTTAATTCACTTTTTAAACTTTTAAAATCTATATCTTCATTTGCATATTTAATATATCCACTTAATTGTAATACAGCTTGATTTAAACTAAATTCTTCTTTATCAAAAGCTGCACTTGCAGTTGATTTTATATCATCTACATATTGATTTAAAATTAGCTTTTGATTAAATGTTTCTTCTTGTGAGAATAGTTTGATCTCATTATTTTTATTAAATTCTAATATAAATATAATGACAATAATTGATAAAGCTGAACTTATAAAAACAAAGACTAAAGGAGTAAATACTAGCTGTTTTCTAATATCAGAAAGTGTATAGAATTTTCTTTTTTTTAAAAACATTAATAAAACACCTTTGTTAAATAAAGACCATATGGACTAGCAGGAATCCTAAAAACACGTTTTTCTTTTTTTAGTTGTGCTTTTAAGTCTTCAATTGATAATTTACCTTCACTAAGTTTTAGTAAACTTCCAACCATTAGCCTTATTTGTGACCTTAAATAAGAGTTCGCTACAAACTTAAAAACATAAATATCTTTGTATTTATAAAATTTTGCATCAAATACAATTCTAACTGTATTATCTTTATCACTACCTTTCTTATGAAAATATTCAAAATCATGTGTTCCAATAAAACAACTTATAGCTTCTTTTATTTTTTCTTCATCTATTTTTTCATAAAAAGATATATACTTAGAATTAAAAACACTTAACTCTTGTTGCGTAACTATATAACGATAAACTCTTTTTTTCGCATGAAATCTTGAATGAAATGAATCTTCAACTTCAACTATCTTTTTTATTTTTATAGAATCAGGAAGATGTTTATTCATTATAGATTTAAGTTTATTTAAATTTTTCCAAAATGCAGGTAGCTGGCAATTAAAAACTTGCCCTGTAGAATGAACATCTCTATCTGTTCTACCACTTAAAATTATTTTAGTATTAATATTTATAGATTTAAAAGCTTCTTGTAATTTATCTTCTACACTTAAACCATTAGGCTGTGTTTGTGAACCTAGATATGAAGTACCATCGTAAGATATTGTAAATTTTGCATTCATTCTAATACTGCTGTTTTATACTTCTTATATAAATGAAATATGTACCAACAAGCCAAGATATTGGAACAATATAAAGAGAATGCAGTAAAATATTTTCTGTTACTGTTTCCATCAAAATATAATACACAACCACAGAAATCAAACAAAAAGCTACAGCTCTATTTTTTTCATAACGTGGATTAAAATATCCAAAAGAGATCACTAAGAAAAGAGATAGGATAGGGAATAATGAAGTTAAAATATAAAATGTGAATTTATCAAAATCTTCACCTTTCGATAACCATTTTTTCCAATATGCATAAGAGGTTGTAAAACTTTTTTCTTTTTTACTATTTGCTATAGAGTCATTTATATCCATTACTTTATAATTGATTTGATTTAACTCTTCTTCATTTATATGAAAAGACTTTCCATCTGATAATTTAAAATTTAGCTCTCCCTTATTATTATCTAATACAGCTGTTTTTGCAATAATAAATTGATCTTGATTATTTTGTGTTTTGAAAAGTTTTACAGAAGAATAAGTTTTATCTTTTTTACCATTTATATAAATTAGCCATTCACCAAATTTTTGACCAAATTCTGATGCTTTTATATTAAAGTTAGCCTCTTTTTTCTTTTGTTCTAAAAATCTCTCATTTAAAAACTTTGCCTTAGGTATAAGACCAACAGAGATTACAATTAATGATATTGATAATAACAAAGTAACAGGCAAGAATATTTTTAATATCTTCATTGGATTTAAACCAAAAGAAGTAATAACAATTAATTCATATTCACTAGATAACTTAGATAAAGTTATTACTAATGATACAAAAAATGATATAGGGGTTGTATAAAATATAATTGTAGGAATTACATACATATATAATCTAAAAAGCTCAAATATATCCATAGTAATTACAGAAGTTAATGCAGCAATTTTAACTAAAAAAATAACTGAAGTAATAAAATACAATCCTAAAAAAATAGGAAAAAACGTGTGTGATAACTGATCAAATAAATACTGTTTTAATTTCAATTAAAAACCTTTGAAATATTAAAAAAATATTCAACTAAAAAACCTAAAACTAAATATGGAATAAATGGTGTTTGAATATCTTTTTTTATAAAATTAAAATAAATTGCTGGTATTATAGCAAAAACTGATGATAAAAATATAGCAATCAATGCTCCTTTAATACCTAAAACAACTCCTAAGGTGGCTAGAATAGGTATATCACCTTCTCCTAAGGCTTCTTGTTCTCGTAAACTTTCATCTTTTAACATCCTTGACTTTATATTTTGAATATAAAAAGTTACAAGAAAATTTAATAAGACAAAAGCTCCAGAAACCATAAATGCATATTTAAAAGCATCTATTAAATTTAATTCCGTAATAAAGAAAGAAAAAACAAAAACTATTAAAAGTAAATAATCAGGTACAGCTTTATATTTAAAATCAATAAAAGATAATACAATTAAAGTATAAAAAAATATCATTGAAATAAATAAATTTATATTCATACCAAGTTTTATAAACAAAGCTGTAGTTATAACTCCAGTTAAAATTTCTACAATAGGATATTGAATTGAAATCTTTTCATTGCAATAAGCACATTTTCCTTTTAAAAAGAAGAATGAAAAAATAGGAATATTATGATACCAAAGAATTGTATGATTGCATTTAGGGCATGAACTTCTTGGACTTATAAAAGATTCTTTTAAAGGTAATCTAATAATTAATACATTTAAAAATGATCCAAAAACTATACCAAAAATAAAACTAAATACCTCCAAATCTTCTCTCTCTTGAATTAAAATCACTAATTAAATCATCAAGCTCTAAAGGATTGAATTCTGGCCAATAAGTATTTACAAAAAACATCTCAGCATAGGCATTTTGCCATAAAAGATAATTAGAAAGCCTTACTTCACCACTTGTACGAATTAACATATCAACAGATGGTATTCCTGCTGTATCTAAACAAGATTCGAAATTTTCTTTATTTATTTCTAAATTATCTTTTGTAAGTTTTTTAATTGCTCTTAAAATCTCATCTTGAGAACCATAATTTAAAGCTAAAATTTGAGTTAACCTTCTTCCTTTAGAAGTTTTTTCTTCTGTGTCTTTTATAATCTTTTGTAATGATTTTGAAAATCTTGATAAATCTCCAATAGCTTTAAATCTAATTGAGTTTTCTAAGTAAACTTCTAATTCATTTTTCAAATATTTTTCTAAAAGTTTCATCAAAAATTCAACTTCTAGTTTAGGTCTTGTCCAGTTTTCAGTAGAAAATGCATATAAAGTCAAATATTTGACTCCAATATTAGAACAATGCTGAGTTATACTTCTAACTACTTTTGCTCCTTGTTCATGACCAGCAGTTCTTTTTAAATTTCTCTCTTTCGCCCATCTTCCATTGCCATCCATAATAATTGCAATATGAGCAGGTATTAAATTATCACTCATATTCTTTAAATTCACCTTTTAAAGTATCTAAAATATCACAAGAGATTTTAATTTTCTCTCCATTAAACTTATAGCTATTCTCTTTTAAAATCAATTCTATTTCATTTGAATCTGAACCAAATGAGTTTTTATCATCTAAAATATTTAAACAAACTCCATCAAGTTTCTTTTTTTCTAACATATTCTGAGCATTTGATAAGGCCATAGTTTCATCCATTTCGGCTTTAAAACCAATTGAAATAAGATTATCCTTATCCAATGAACTTAAAATATCTATGTTTTGTTTTAAATCAAGTTTCCAAAATGAACCAAGCATATCTTTTTTTAATTTTCCATCTTGAGGAGTAGTTGGTAAATAATCACTAATTGCTGCAATCATAAATAAAAAAGGTTTTCTTTTAGAATCTTTTTTTGCAATTTGAATTGAAGCAACTAAATTTTCATACATTTGAGCACTACTTTGGACAGGAATAACATTTATCTCTTTTGGTAAACTCTCATATCCTCTAGTGCTTACCAAACAAACATCCGCACCTTTTAAATATAAAGATAAAGCCATAGAAGATGCCATTTTTCCAGAAGAGAAATTTGACACATATCTTACATCATCTATTTTTTCAATTGTTCCTCCACCACTTAATACTACTTTTCTACTATTCCAATAATCATCTTTAAGTAACTGCCTAGCTGTGGTATAAAATATCTCTTCTGGTTCAGCCATTGCACCATCACCAACGTCTTTACAAGCTAATTCTTTTACTTGTGATGAAACAATTTTAAAGTTACAAACTTTTAGTTTATTAAGACTCTCTTGCGTAATTGGATTATTTAACATATTTGTATTTGCTGCTGGTGCAATCAATTTTATATTAGGATAAGCAAGTACAGTTTGTGTTAAAAGATTATCTGCAATACCATTTGCAAATTTATTAATTGTATTAGCACTAGCAGGAGCAATTACAAAAACATCTGCCCATTTTCCAATATCTATATGATTATAATCTGAATCTTTATCCCAACTTTCAGTCTCTTCATCTAATACTTTGTTTTGAGAAATTGCTTCAAATGTAATTGGTGCTATAAATTTTTTTGAACTATCAGTCATAATAACTTTTACATTAGCCCCTGCTTTTATGTATAGTCTAATTAATTCTAAACTTTTATAAATTGCTATTGAAGCAGTAACTGCAACTAATATGTTTTTATCTTTTAGTAACATATCTATTCTTTAATTTTTATTCTCAAAATGTTTATAAAAATAACCATCTACTGTTCTTTTTTTTGCTCTTGTAGTATAAAGTTGACCATCTTTTACATTTTGAGTTACAGTTGAACCTGCACCTATTAAACTATTATCTTCAATAGTTACAGGAGCTACAAACTGTGTATCAGAACCTACAAACACATTTTTACCTATAATTGTTTTATATTTATTAATACCATCATAATTACAAGTAATTGTTCCACAACCTATATTTGTTCCTTCATCAATTTCACAATCGCCAAGATATGACAAATGCCCTGCTTTTACACCAGTTAACTTTGCTTTTTTTGTTTCAACAAAGTTACCAATATGTGTTTCATTTAAAATACTTCCGGGTCTTACTCTAGCCATTGGTCCAACATCAGAATCTTCAATAACTGAATCTTCTACTATTGAATTTGTTTTTATATGAGAATTTATGATTTTTGTATTTCCTAAAAGTGTAACTCCATTTTCTAAAATAGACTCTCCTTCAATAGAAACACCTTCTTCTATATAAATAGTATCAGGTAATCTCATAATTACACCAGCTTTTAAAAACTCATGTTTTAATCTATTTTGATGAATAACCTCTGCATCAGCTAATTCAACTTTTGAATTAACCCCTTTAAAATTCTCTTCATTTACAGCAAGTGGTTTTAGAACTTTTCCTTGAGTAATTGCCATTTCAATTAAATCTGTAATATAATATTCTGCTTGAGCGTTGTCATTTGAAAGATTTGGAAGATTCTCTAGTAAAAATTTTGTGTCAAATTGATAAATACCAGCATTTGCAGTTGTAACTGCTAATTCTTGCTCATTTGCATCTTTTTGTTCAACAATCTTTTTAACAGAACCATTCTCAATAATCACTCTTCCATATCCATCTGCACTTTCAAGTTCAAGAACTGACATAACAATTGTTGCATCTAAATTAAACTTTTTAAGTTCGTCTGCTTGAATTAAAGGCATATCACCATTTAAAACTAATACTTGGTCATATTTTGGAGTTATTCCCATAACTGCACCACCAGTTCCAGGGTAATTTTCATGGTCTTGGATCACATAATTAATACCAGTAAAATATTTTTCCATTTCTGCTTTCACTTTTGAAGCTTGATGAAAAAGAACCACTGTAATATCATCACTTAGTTCTAAGGCTTCCTTTATTGAATAATATAACATTGCTTTACCAGAAATTTTATGTAATACTTTTGGTAATTTAGATTTCATTCTTGTACCAGCACCTGCTGCTAAAATAATAATTGATTTATTAAACATTTATAACTATCCCTCTAAAGTTTCATTTATTTCATTTTTTAAGTTCTCAGTAACTTCTTCAATAGCTCTTCTCATTTTGCTATCTGTAATATTTGCATCTAAAAGAGTATCTAAATTACTTTCTCTTTCTTTAAAAAATTTGGCTACAGATTTGCTTTTTTTATTTCGGTTATACATTAAAACACCAGATAAAATTAAAACCACTACTAATTTTGTATGTCCTAAAATTGCAGCATAATTTAAAATCGTAAACCCTGCATAATCAGCTTCATTTATATTCGCACCAGCAGTAATAAGAAGTCTTGCAATTTTATAATTACCTTTCCATTGAGTATGGTGAAGGGCTGTTCTTCCTTGTTTGTCTTTTATATCTAGATTAGTTTTTTTCGTTAAAAGTTTTTCAACTACTTCTAAATCATTAGCCATAACTGACTTATGGAAAATTGTTCTTCCTTCTTTATCAATAGTATTTACATCAATCCTAAACTTTAATAAAAATACAAGTCTTTCAAGAAAAGACTCTTTCTCTTTTTGATGAGTTATCTTTAATCCATCATCAATCATATATGAAAGTGGCGTATTTTTATCGTTATCAATAACATTTAAATCTGCACCTGCATTAACAACAAGTTTAATCAACTCAATATTATTTTGAATCACTAAATCAAAAAGTACTGTTTTCCCATCTTTTTTAGGGTAATTAATTTTAGGTTTAAAAATTAAAACCTTTTTTAATAAAGCAAAATAATCTTCACCTTCTACTAAATCTAAAAATCTTTTTGAACTTGGTTTTTTATTATTTTGTGTAATTAAAACTGCTTCTGCTAAATCATCTACAATAGTTCTTTCATTGAAATCTTGATGATCAATATCTGCACCTTTAGAGATAAGATGATCTATCATTTCCATATTTGAAGGACCTTTTAATACGGCATCAAAGATAACTGTTTTTCCATCTTTATCTTGAGTATTAACGTCCGCACCTGAAGCAATTAAAAAATCTATCGTGTCATAGTTTTCTCTTTCAACTTCTTTATATAAAACAGTTTTACCATCAGAATCAGTTCTATCTATTGCTAAACCATTATCTATTAAAAGTCCAGTTAATTTAAGATAATTCCGTTCTTTATTTGCAAGACGATATTTTCCTTCTATTTTTTCATCAGAAGATTTTACAATTGCTAAAATTTTTAATATTTCATCCAATATAGTTTTTTCTGCATAATCTTTAATATTTAACTTTATACCTTTTTCTAAAAGTAATTCAATTATAGAAATATTATTTGAGCCTAAAATCACTGCATTAAAAAGGGCACTTTGTCTCTTTTTGTCTACAATATTAATATCAATTCCATTTGATATTAAAAATTTTGTTACTAAATCATTTTCCTTTAATACTGAATAAAACAACGCACTTCGTCCATTATTATCTACAATATTAATATCATCGATATTATTTATTACCTCTTTTATAATTGATAAGTTTCCACCTTCAACTGCATCAAATAAAACTGTTCTCCCATAATGATCAGTTAAAGATAAATCAGGATTTTTTGACATAAGAATTTGAAAAACTTTTTCATTCTCTTCTAAAGCAGCATCTTGAAGTACAGTTCTTCCTGATGAATTAATATGATTTATTGAAGCCCCATTTTCAAGTAAGAATCTTATCATCATACCATCAATTTTATCAACAGCTTCAGACAATACAGTTTTTCCATAATTATCTTCAGCATTAATTTCAATACCATTTTTAATTAAAATTTTAATAGATTCTATTCTTCTTTTAGAGGATAGTTCAAATAATAGAGTTCGACCTTTTGCATCTCTTCTATTTATATTTACACCACTGTCAATTAATTCCTGAATTTTCTTTTCATCAATATAGTTCTTCATTAGTTCTTTATGTAAAGACTCTGCGCCATCTGTTTTGAACATACCTAACATATAAATATTCCTCTAAATTTTACGTAAGTACTAAGATTATACCTAAAATTTTGTTAATTAATGGCGTCTATTTCTTCTATATGGTTTAGAATACTGTTTTGATCTACTATCTTCAGTCAATTTTAAATTTAATTTCAAAGATTTCTCTATAAAAGAATTGAAACTATTTCTTAAAATAACTGCTTTATCATAATCTGGAAAAAGTTCAGGAAACTTATAAGATAACCATAAGTAAAGCGAAATTTTCTTCACTTCATCTTCTACAAGTAATAAATCTTTTTGAGTAATTGCTTTTTTAGGTAAAGTAATTGAAGGCTTATATCTACAAGTTCTACTTTTTATTACTGCTGCGATATAAGCTTCATAAGCTTGAAGAATTATATTTGACTTGGTTGTAATCGGCGCTTGTGCAAGTAGATATTTATCTTCTAAGCTTAAATTATTTTTTTTATCTACAATTTTAGCTGCTTCAATTAAAGATGAGATATTAGAAGCAATAAAAGGACCATCAAAAGTCATATTATCTTTAAAAAATTTCAAAATTTTTGTTAAAGAGTTTGTTTTTATATGACTTGCTAAAGATTCAAGTTGTTCATTATTTATTTTTACAGAAAAAGGTGGTTTGATAGTACGAACTGGTTGTTCAAATTCTTCTTTGATATGTTCTAAAACATCACGTCTAGTTGCACCCAAGAATCCAGCATCGAATAATTTATATCTTCCTGCACGACCTGCTATTTGAACTATTTCATTTACATTTATTTTTCTTCTACTAACGCCATCAAACTTTGTATCTGTAGTAAAGAGTATAGTTTTTATAGGAAGATTTAATCCCATTGCAATAGCATCTGTTGCAATTAAAACTTCACTTTTTTTATGCCTAAATCTTCTCGCTTCATCTCGTCTAACTTCAGGAGATAAATTTCCATAAATGACAGAAACCTTATATTTCTTTTGTAACTTTTGTTTCAATTTTAAAACATCTTTTCTTGAAAAAGCAATTAATGCAGTTCCACTTTCAAGATGATCCAAAGCAGTATGTCTAGGTAAAACTTTTAAAGGAGTTTTTCTTTGATGCTTGATTACTTCTAGCTCTTCCCCTAAATATGAAACAATCTTTTTTACCGCATCTAAAGCATTTACACTTCCTGTCATAATAATAGTTTTAGCAGGACACCCAATAATTGCATTAACCCACGCCCAACCTCGTTCAGTATCATCTAACATTTGTATTTCATCTATAACTGCAACATCCACATCAAGATTAAAATCAATCATTTCAATTGTTGAACAAACATGAGCTGCATCTTCATTTATAATTTGTTCTTCACCAGTTATTAAAGATACATCAATCTTCTCTTCTTTTAAATCTTCATATCCTTCAAGAGCAAGTAACCTTAAAGGTGCTAAATAAAGTCCACTATTTGACTCTTTTAATTCTTTCATCGCATTGTATGTTTTACCTGAGTTAGTAGGGCCTACAAAAAATTTAAGTTTTCTATTTAAACTTCTTGCTAATGGGAAAAGTGACTTTAAATCACAATTTAGTAAAGTCTGTAGTTGTTGTTGCCAATTATCTTTCATGGGCGTATTATAGTAAATAGAATATAATATCAGATTAAACTATAGATAATAAATGAAGGCGATGAATGAATTGTGAATATTTTGGTAAATGTGCTAGCTGTACTTTACATGAAATGAATTATGAAGAACAATTAAATTATAAGTTAGAAAGAGAAAAAAATAGATTTTCAAATTTTACAGATATTGAATTTGATATTATAAAAAGTGAAGAACAAAATTTTAGAAATAGAGCTGAATTTAGAATCTGGAAAAACTTTGATGAAAATGATAATCCAATAATCTCTTATGCTATGAATGATTATGATAAAAAAGCATTAGAAATTGACTCTTGTGAAATTGTAACTTCTCATATAAAAGAAATCATGCCAGTTCTTCTAGAAAAACTTCAAAACAATTTAATACTAAAAGAGAGATTATTTGCAATTGAATTTTTGAACTCAACTACAAATGATATGCTAGTTACTTTAATATATCACAGAAAATTAGAAGATAATTGGAATATTGAAGCAAGTAAAATCCAAGAAGAATTAAATATTAAAATCATAGGAAGAAGTAGAAAACAAAAAGTGATTTTAGAAAATGACTATATAGACGAAATTCTTGAAATAAATGACAACCCTTTTTATTTTAGGTATAAAGAAGGTGGATTTACTCAACCAAATTCAAATGTAAATATAAAAATGATTGAATGGGTTTTAAATAATATTGAAAAAACTGATAATGATTTATGTGAATTATATTGTGGTGGTGGAAACTTCACTATCCCTTTAAGTAAAAAATTCAATAAAGTACTTGCAACAGAAATCTCAAAAACCTCAATAAACTCTGCAAAAACAAATTGTGAACTAAATAATATAAAAAATATTGATTTTATAAGAATGAGTGCAGAAGAATTTGTAGAAGCATTACAAGAAAAAAGAGAATTTAAAAGACTAAAAGATATTGATTTAAAATCATACAGTTTTGATTCTATTTTTGTAGACCCTCCAAGAGCTGGCCTTGATAATACAACAAGAAGCTTAGTTAAAAAATATAAAAATATAATTTATATCTCTTGTAATCCAGAAACACTTCATAGAGATTTAGAAGAATTAACAAAAACTCATAAAATAACAAATTTCGCTATATTTGATCAGTTCGCATACACAAATCATATTGAATGTGGAGTTATTTTAAACAAAGTTTAATTTTAGCTTAGATATTATCTAATATACAAACTGTAAAGGTCACATTATGAGAATCAATACAAACGTTTCATCAATCACAGCACAAGAGGCTGCAGCAAATACAAATAAAAGTATTACTAATTCTTTAGCAAAACTTTCATCTGGTCTTAAAATTAATAAAGCATCAGATGATGCATCTGGTTTAGCAATTGCTGATAAACTTAGAACACAAGCGACATCTATTAATCAAGGTGTTTCAAATGGTAATTCAGCAATTACACTACTTCAAATTGCTGATAAGTCAATGGCCGAACAATCTACAATTTTGGATACTGTCAAAGCTAAATTAATCCAAGCTAATACAGATACTACTTCAGATGAAGGTAGAGAGTCTATTAGAAAAGATATTGTTAAACTATTAACACAACTTGATAATATTGCTGAACAAACTAACTACAATGGTAATGTTTTACTTCAAGCTAGTTCTTCAGATCAAGCATCTTCAGGTGCCTTATCTTTCCAAATTGGTGAGACTGAAAATGACATTATTTCTAATACTGCTATTAGATCAAATACAGCTGGTTTAGGTGGTGGAGACAATGCTGTTGGTTCTGGTTCAACAATTGGTGCTCAATCTAGTATAGAACTTGCAAGTGCTAATGCTATGGTATTGACAGCTACTAATGCTTCTGGTTCAGCGGCGGCGGAGAATGTAGAATTATCTGGAGACCTAGGAACTATTACTGCTACTGGTGATGTAGCAACTATTTCT
>NZ_BDIR01000014.1 GCF_001895145.1 Arcobacter sp. LA11
GCTGAAAAGTTAGCAGAAGCGAAAAGAAAAGAAGAATTAAGATTAAAAGAAGAAGCTAGAAAAGCAAAAGAGCTTGAAGAAAAAAGAATAGCTGAAGAGAAAGCGAAATTAGCAAAAGAGTTAGAATCTAAGAAAGAAGCAGAAAGAAAAGAAGAATTAAGATTAAAAGAACTTGAAGAAAAAAGAATAGCAGAAGATAAAGCAAGATTAGAAAAACAGAAAGCTGAAAAGTTAGCAGAAGCGAAAAGAAAAGAAGAATTAAGATTAAAAGAAGAAGCTAGAAAAGCAAAAGAGCTTGAAGAGAAAAGAATAGCTGAAGAGAAAAGAATAGCTGAAGAGAAAAGAATAGCTGAAGAGAAAGCGAAATTAGCAAAAGAGTTAGAAGCTAAGAAACAAGCTGAAGCGAAAAGAAAAGAAGAATTAAGATTAAAAGAAGAAGCTAGAAAAGCAAAAGAGCTTGAAGAGAAAAGAATAGCTGAAGAGAAAGCGAAATTAGCAAAAGAGTTAGAAGCTAAGAAACAAGCTGAAATGAAAAGAATAAAAGCAGAGAAACTAGCAAAAGAGAAAAAATTAGCAGAAGATAAAGCAAGATTAGAAAAACAGAAAGCTGAAAAGTTAGCAGAAGCGAAAAGAAAAGAAGAATTAAGATTAAAAGAAGAAGCTAGAAAAGCAAAAGAGCTTGAAGAAAAAAGAATAGCTGAAGAGTTAAAAGCTAAGAAACAAGCTGAAATAAAAAGAATAAAAGCTGAGAAACTAGCAAAAGAGAAAAAATTAGCAGAAGATAAAGTAAGATTAGAAAAACAGAAAGCTGAAAAGTTAGCAGAAGCGAAAAGAAAAGAAGAATTAAGATTAAAAGAAGAAGCTAGAAAAGCAAAAGAGCTTGAAGAGAAAAGAATAGCTGAAGAGAAAGCGAAATTAGCAAAAGAGTTAGAAGCTAAGAAACAAGCTGAAATGAAAAGAATAAAAGCAGAGAAACTAGCAAAAGAGAAAAAATTAGCAGAAGATAAAGCAAGATTAGAAAAACAGAAAGCTGAAAAACTAAATTTATTTAATAAATCAAAAATAGAAGAAGAAAAAATATTATCAAAAACAAACAATGTCATATTAACAAATAAACCAATTGAAGAAATTGATTTTGCAAATGGATTAAAACAGATAAAAAAAGAGCCAGAAGTTCCTTATTCAGATAGACTTAAAAACTTTAGAAATATATTTAAAAAAGCATCAAAAACTAAATATACTTTAAAACTTACAACAATTGATAGTAACAAAGTAAAATGGTATGCTCATAGATTTGGATTAGACCCAAATTATATAACTATAAAAAGAGGTTCAAAAACTGATATTTATTATGGAGTATTTGATTCTATTGCAGAAGCAACAGAAAAAACAGCTACTTTACACCCAAAAATATATGAATCTAATCCTCCTGTGAGAAAAATAGGAAGTATTAGATGAAACGAGTACTAAACAAATTTGCAGATACAAGCTCTAATAATACTACTATATTACTAATTACATTTTTTCTTATATCTGTACTTTCTTCATATATTTTCTTTCAAAGTTTTAAAGAGAATTTATTAAAAAATGCTAAACAAAACTATACTTCAAATATAAAGAGTCTAAATAATAAGTTAGATAAAGAACTTATTCTAAATAATAAGAAAGATATTCAAAAAGAGATAGATGAATTAATAAAAACAAAGCTTTTCAAAGAAATTATTTTAGAGTATGATAGATTTGTTTTTAATAAAAATAGTTTAATCTCAAACTCTACAAACTTTAATGATAAATCTTGGGATATAGCAGAAGTAATTGTTGATGCAAGATATGGTTATATTCAAAAAATTGAAAAGAGTGATTTATATGAGTTTATTCCCTCTTCAACATTTGATTTAACACAACCAATAAATATACGATATCAAGTTTATAAAAAAGATGAAATTAAAAATATAATCACTAAGTTTAATTTTTCAAATATTAGTATAAAAAACTTTAGCAATGAAAATATTGAAGTCTGGTTCAATTCTTTACAAGGTATAGATACTTCAGATAAAATTTTTGATATAAAAATTGATGAAATAACTATTGCTACTATTGTTTATAAAGTTGATAGTACTATTATTAAAGAAGAGCTACAATCATTTGTCACAAAACTAATCTTCTTTACTATGATTATGTTTTTCCCAATACTTTTCTTAATTGGTTTTTATCATAAATATATTTTTAAGAAATATGTTACTAATCCTATTGTTTATTTAAATAGTTACTTAGATAGTATTCTAGAAAATAGATTTAAAGTCCTAGATAAGAGTAATTTTGAGGGAACAAAAGAGATTAAAGAACTTACAAAAAAAGTTTCTAAAATATCATCAAAAATCGCATCTTTAAAAAATGAATTAAATATAAATAAAGAATCATTAGAGTTAAAAGTTTCAACAGATGGACTAACTGGACTACCAAACAAAGGCATTTTTGATTTTGATATAAAAAGTATGTTTGTATCTTTAGTCAAAGGTTATGTATTTATTGTAAGAATTGACCAGCTTGCACAGTTAAGTAAAAATCATGATTCTGGATATATAAATAGCTTTGTAGAGAGTTATGTAAATATCATCAAAAATATCATTTTTAAATATAGTAAAACAGATATGAAATTATATAGATTCTATGGTTCTCAGTTTGCAATCATAGGAAAGAATCTTGTTCTTGAAGATGCTATAAAAATGTGTGAAGAGATAATTGAAGAGATAAAAGATCGAATGCCTGATATATATGATACTCCAGAAGATTTAGTTCAAATTGGTGGTACTTCTTTTGATTTATATGGTAGTTTAGAAACAATTATTGCTTCAGCAAATAATGCTTATGAAAAGTCAAAAGCAAAAGGTGCAAATTCATATTATATTATAGGTGAAGAAGATATTGAGAAGAATTATTCTTTATTAGATAATAGTGTAATTGAAGTAATCGAAAAAGGTGAATTTGATATTTCATTTGTATTAGATTCTTTTTCTTTTGATAATCCTGATAAACTTGTTATGAGTGAAGTTTCTCCTTTACTATATGATCATGATAATAAAAAACTTTCTGTTGGTTCTTTTGTTTCTGTTGCTCAAAAACTAGATATTGCTGATGATTTTGATAAATTAGTTATTCAAAAAGCAATAAGCTATATTAAAGAGCATGAAATTACTCATGAAGTGGCAATTAATTTATCAATTAGTTCAATCGAGAATAAACTATTTATGAAATGGTTAGATAATATTTTAAAAGAAAATAGTGATATTTTAGAAAAAGTTGTTTTTAGTATAACTTCATACACTGCATATTTACATAAATCAGCCTTTATAGACTTTGTTAAGGATATTCATGATATTGGTGCAAAAGTGCTTTTAAAACGTTATAAGACAGATGAGTATCCATTAGATCAATTAGAGAATCTAAACTTAGATTATATTAGAATAAATAAAGATTATACTATAAACTTTACAAACGATATGGTTAAAAAACATAAAGTGAAAAATGTATTAATATTTGCAGAACTTAATAATATAAAAGTAATTACAGATAGTGTTAAGTTAGATTTAGATTATGATTTATTAGAAAGACTTGGTACTTATGCAACAAGTAGATAGGATGATTATGTTTAAATATATATTTTTAGTTGGTATTTTATTTTTTTCTGGATGTGTATCTAGTTCTGAAAACTTTGATAATAATTTAAAAAAAGAAGAAGACAACTTCACTACTAGAGAGTATAGAAATATATCAAAAGATGCAATTTTTAAAGCTGCAAAGCAAATATTTATTTTAGCAGGAAAAAAAGAGTTTAGAATAGATTCTTATCGAAATAGAGTTGATATATCAAAAACGAAAATGAGTCATTATCCATTTTTTGCTATAACAAGTGAAAATAGATGGATCTTAAATATTGAAGAAGAAAATAATGTATCAAAAGTAAAACTAGAAATATTTAAAATAACTGATTATGAAGAAGATAAACCTAAATTTTTAAACAATGCAGAACATGAGTTATTATGGAATAGAATAGATTACTTATTAGGTCTTAGTGATAGATGGATTACTTGTACTGAACACTATGCTTACTTAAATATAAACGATGGTCTGTGTGATAGTATTGATTTACCTCGACCAACAGAACAAAAAAATGCTAAAATGATAAAAGATATATTAATTTCTGATAGAGAAAAAAGTAAATCAATATTAGAAATAGAAGAAGATGTTTTAAAAGATGATATTTCTTTTTCAATTGAAGATTCAAATACTGATATACTAAATAAAGAAGATAATATAGATACCGAGTCAAATAATAATGATGAAACATTAGATAATTCATTAGACAAAGAGATACAAGAACTGGATAGAAAAGTTAATACTAATATTGATGAAACTTTAAATAAAATAGAAGAAAATATAGAAGATGAACCTGTTTTAGAACAAAATAAATAAGGAGGGTTTGGATGTTAATCAAAATATTCTTAATTCTTTTTATTTCTATATCTTCGTATGCTTTAACTTTTGATGAAGCTATTAAGAATTTAAATGCAAAAAAATATGTAATAGCTTTAGAACAATTTACTATTTTAGCTTTAGATGATGATACAAATGCTCAATATAATCTTGGACTCATGAATTACAAAGGTTTAGGAACTCCTGTAAATAAAGAATTGGCACTTTTTTGGTATGAAGAATCTGCAAGAAATGGAAATATGTATGCACAAAATAATTTAGCTCATATGTATTATAAAGGGAATTTTGTAAAAAAAGATTTGACAAAAGCTAAATCTTGGTATGAAAAATCTGCTTTACAAGGTTATTCTTTAGCTCAATTAAACCTTGGTATGATATATGAAAAAAACCCAAAGAAAGAGAGTTTAGAAAAAGCATATTATTGGTATGAAAAATCAGCTTCACAGGGTGTTATTATTGCTCAAAACAATTTAGCTTCTATGTATTATTTTGGAAAAGGTGTTAAAAAAGATATTTCAAAAGCTTTATATTGGTATAAAGTATCTGCAAATAGTAATAATAATGTAGCTCAATACAACTTAGCTGTTATGTATCTTGTTGGAGATGGAACAAAAATAGATTATGAAAAAGCAATTTTTTGGTTATCAAAATCTGCTAATTCAGGTAATAAAGAAGCACAACTAAAGCTTGCAGATATATATAGAAAAGGAAATATCACAAGTATTGATTATAAAAAGTCATTTGATTTATATATGAAAGCAGCACTTAAAGAGAGTTCAAAAGCAATGTTTTATGTAGGTTTTCACTATTTTAATGGATACGGAATTGAGAAAAATGAAGTTAAAGCAAAAGAATGGATGAAAAAAGCAGAAGCAAAAGGTCACAATAGAGCTAGTAACTTCCTTAAAATCAATAATCTAAAGTAGTTTTTTTAAGAAATAATAAATGATTTTTTGTATATAATTTCTCTCTAAAATTGACCCCGTCGTCTAGCGGCCAAGGACATCAGGATTTCCTCCTGAGGACGTAAGTTCAAATCTTACTGGGGTCGCCAACTCATTAAATATTATTTTTAAACAATACTTATACAAAAAAAATAAAAATAATTTATAACTTCAAAATACTTTTAGCTGTAATATACTTATATTATCTCATCTAGAGAGGTATTTTATGAAAAACATAAACTCTTTCTTTAACTTAGATAACTTTTTAGAACAAATGACAGACCTTGTCTTTATAAAAAATATTGAAGGTCAATACACAAACTGTAACCAATCTTTTTTAGATTTTATTCAAAGAGATAGAAAAGAAGTTATAAATAAAACAGATTTTGATTTATTTTCTAAAATCAATGCTTCCCAGTTTACAAAAATAGATAAAGAAATTTTAGAAAGCGGAGAAAGCAGGAGTTTAGATGAAGTTTTTGTTTTAGACGATGACAATAAAGCATATTTTGGAACTACTAAAAAAGTTTTATATAATAATAGTGGTGAAAAAGTTGGTCTTTTTTGTGTTGCAAGAAATATTACAAAAAGAAAAGAGTATGAAATTATTTATGAAGACAATAAACTTATTCTTGAATTTATTGCAAAAGAGAATAATTTAAAAAAAGTTCTTGATAAAATTGTATATCTATCTGAAAGTAGAAGTACAAATAGTAAGTGTTCAATATTAATGGTAGATGAAAAAGGTGAGCACTTAGTTGGAGGTTCTTCTCCAAGTTTACCTAGTTTTTATAATGAAGCTATCAATGGAATAGAAATAGGACCTACCGTAGGCTCTTGTGGTAGTGCAGCATTTAAAAAAGAGAGAGTTATAATAGATAATATCGATGAACATGAAAACTGGAAACCTTTTTTAGAACTTACTAAAAAAGTAAATTTACATGCATGTTGGTCAGAACCAATAATCTCATCAAATAATAAAGTATTAGGAACATTTGCAATTTATAATGAACATCCTAGGTCTCCAAGTGAGTTTGAATTAAAATTAATAAGTTCATTTGCACATCTAGTTTCAGTAGCAATAGAAAAAGATAAAAATTATAAACTTTTACAAGAAAAAGAAATATTAATTCTAAATCAATCTAAAATGGCATCTTTAGGAGAAATGTTAGAAAATATTGCACATCAGTGGAGACAACCTTTAAGTGTTATTTCTACTGCTGCTTCAGGAATAAAGTTACAAAAAGATATGAGTGTATTAGATGAAAACACTCTTGAGAATTCACTTGATAATATATTAAATTCAACTAAATATTTATCTACAACATTAGATAGTTTTAGAGACTATTTTAAAACTTCTAGTTCAAAAGAAAAATTTTATATAAGTAGCTGTATCGATAAATCAAAAAATGCTATACAGTCATCTTTAGATGAAAAAAATATCATAATAGTTGGTGATATTCCAAAAATTCAAATTTATCAAATTGAGAATGAATTAATTCAAGTATTACTAAATATATTTAAAAATGCATATGATGCTTTTACTAATATTAAAGAAGACAATATTATATTAATAACAATTACATATACTGATAATGAAATCACTATTTTGATAAAAGATACAGCAGGTGGTATAAAAGAGAATATTTTAACAAGAGTATTTGAACCTTACTTTACAACTAAACATAAAGCACAGGGTACAGGTATTGGCTTATATATGTGTAAAGAGATTATTGAAAAACAAATGAGTGGTTCTTTAACTGTTGATAATACAAATTTTTCTTACAACAATAGAGATTATAAAGGGGCACAGTTTACTATCAAATTGAATAGATAGTAAACTATAAAAGTTCAGATAAATAGACTCTTTTATTTCCTTCTTTTTTTATCTGAGAAAAATTATCTAAATAATCAAGATATGTTATCAGATATTTTCTACTCAATGGATATTTTTCTTTAAAGTTTGCAATATCAATATAACCTTCTTCTTTGATAATATTTTTCATAGCTTGGACTATATTACTTAAACTTTGAGCATGAATAAATAAGTTGTGCTGCAATCTTACAACAGCTTTTTTAGCACATAATGCTTTTAAAATATTATCACCCATTTTTCTATCTAAGTCTAAATCATCATAAATGTTATACGGAGCAGTAGGTGTTAAGTTCTCATTTTCTAATCTTTTTAATACTACATTTTCTAGTTTGGTTTTAAAATCTTCGATGATTATTGCATTTTTAAATAAATTACCATCTTGCACTAAAAACCCTTCTGTAATTAACTCTTCTAATACAGTGTCAATAAAACTTTCGCTTGCCCATTTCATCCTAAGTTGAATAGAAGCATTTGAAAGTAGGGCAAATTGATTTTTAGTATAAATATCTTTGATACTTTTTTTGATGATATTTTTTGTTTCTTGAGGATATAAAACAAGAGATCTTTCATCTATAAAAGTATTTTCAAGGTTTTTTGCATATTCTAATGCTTTTTCGTGACTTAATGCAAATCTTTGAGCAGAAGATACTAATCCCAATCCTTTTTTATGAGCATTTAAAAGAATTTCATATGATTTAGGAATATTCTCTTCTTTTAGACTTTCTAAGAGTTGTAGTTTTTGACTCTTTTTCATAGGATCCATAATAGGATTTAAAACTTCACCACCCGCAATTGTATCATTTCCTTGTCTTATGATGAGTTTTTCTTTGTAAATAGAAAATATTGGCTCTTTAGATTTTATCATAGCAAATCCAGATTCTAATGATTCTGTACTATTAAAAAGTAAAACTTTTCCTTCTATTTTTTTTGAACCTATAAAAATTGAGTAATTTTGATTGTGTTTAAGTTCTTTATCCTTTAAACTATTAAAAGAGATATCGATAGTATTAAAACCCCTTAAATAACCTTTTTTAGATATTACATAGCCTCTTTTAATATCATTAGTTTTTACACCACTTAGATTTATTGCTGTTCTATTTGATATATTTGAAACTTCATTATCTTGACCATGAACTTGTAGATTTTTTATTTTTGCTTCTTTTTTTATATCACAAATAAATACTTTATCATTTACTTTAATTGGACGCCCTAGAACTGTACCTGTTACAATTGTTCCTGCTCCTTGAGAAGAAAAAACTCTATCAACATAGTATCTAAAGAAGTTTTCTTCAACTTTTGTGTTTGCATTTAATGTAAATAGTTTTTCTTTTAGATTATTAATAGATTTTTCATCATAGATTGAAACAGCTGTTGAGAATAATAAATCCAAACCAAACTTTTTTACATACTGCTCTATCTCTTCTATAATTTTGGGAAGTTCATTCTCTTCTACTAAATCCTTTTTTGTTATAGTTAATATTGCATTTTTAACACCAAGAAGTGATAAAATTTGTAAGTGTTCTGTTGTTTGTGGCATTATTTTCTCAGAAGCACTAACTACAATCATAACACAGTCAAAAGAGAAAGCTCCTGCAATCATATTTTTTACTAATTTTTCATGTCCAGGAACATCAATAAAAGCTATGTTTTGATTATCTTTAGAGATATTTGAGAAACTTAAATCAATTGTAATACCTCTTTGCTTCTCTTCTGTTGTTGTATCTCCTTCAAAACCATTCAAAGCTTTTATTAGAGCTGTTTTTCCATGGTCAATATGTCCACAAGTTCCTATAATATAGTTATTCATTTATCTAATATCTCTCTTATTGAATTTTCAATTAATTTTATTTCATCTTCTTGTATAGTTCTAAAATCTAATAGAAATTGTTCATTTTCTATTCTTCCTACAATATTCTTTGCTCTTAAAAGTTTCTCAATCTTATTTGGTTTATAATTTTTAAATTTTATACTTAAAGCAACAGTAGGTATTTTTTTATTTGGAGTTGTTCCTCCTCCTATTACTGTTTGGGTATTTTTTATCTCACATTCACATATATCATCAATAGAATTTTTTAAAATTGATGCATTTTCTTTTAATTTTGAAATCTCAGTAAAAAGCATTTTTAGAGTAGGAATTTTATCAATATCTCCTAATAAAATAGATTTTACATTTTCTTCAAGTATAGCTAGAGTAATTTTGTCAACTCTTAACATTCTTAATAGTTGATTCTTTTTTAACTTTGCTATTAACTCTTTTTTACCTACAATTATTCCTGCTTGTACACTTCCTAAAAGTTTATCACCAGAAAAGCTAAGTAAACTTGGATTATATTCCATAATTTTTTTAACAGAAGGTTCTGATTCATTCAAGCCATAAGGTAAATCAATTAAATGGCCACTTCCCATATCATAGTAGTCAATTATGTTATTCTCTTTTGCAACATTTACAATATCTTCAAAATCAACTTCTGAACTAAAACCTTCTATTGAGTAGTTTGATTTATGAACTTTCATTAGCATTGAAGTTTGTTCACAAATTGCATTTTGATAGTCTCTTAAATGGGTTTTATTTGTAGTACCTATCTCTTTTAGCTTAGCACCACTGCTAGCCATAACATCAGGCACTCTAAAACTACCACCAATTTCTACAAGTTCTCCACGGCTAACTACAACTTCTTTTCTTTTTGCAAAAGTATTAAGGATCAGAAATACTGCACTTGCGTTGTTATTTACAATAAGTACATCTTCACAATTTAAAGCTTCACAAATTACTTTAGATATATGAGCGTATCTTTCTCCTCTTTTTCCTTTTTCTAAATCATATTCAAGGTTGTTATAGCTTGTTGCTACATCTTTTGCTTTTAAAAAGGCTTCTTCATTTATTAAACTTCTTCCTAAGTTTGTATGAACTATTACTCCTGTTGCATTTATAACTTTTTGCAGTGATGGTTTTGTTATATTCTGATACTCTTTTATAACTTTTTTGATTAACTCATTTTCATCAATAGAATCAACTTCATTATTTAAAATTGATTCTCTTAAATCTTGTAAAACTTTTTTTGAAATTGTAGAAACTAGAGAAAAAGAAAGTTCTTTAAATTCATTTTTTGCGACGAATTTATCGACTTTAGGAATAGATTTTAGTAAAACCATTTTTACCCTTTTAGAATTTTTTAATATTTTTATTGTAGAATAACGCTCTACAAAATTTGGGGGGTATGTGATCCTGGTGGACACCGCAGGCTTCAACCCTGATCGGCGGTTCGTGTGTACGCGCCGCGGTAGGTTCGATTCCTACACCTTCTCGCCAAATTTTGCTTAGCCTAGTATATCATTATAGGTGTAGTGCCTCTTGGAATTACTTCCCCAATAACAGTTGCATATCCATAAGTTAAATCTTCAACTCTTTTTACATATTCTTTTGCCTCTTCTGGATCCATAGCTATTAACAATCCTCCTGAAGTTTGTGCATCACAATACATTTGGTAACATTTATCTGTAGGACACATTATCGTAGTCTTATCTTCTAAATATTTCATATTTCTTTTTGTTCCACCTGGAACAACGCCTTGAGCTCCTAACTCTTCAGCCTCTTTTATAACAGGTACTATTCCACAATGAATTGCAAAAGAGTTAAAAGGACCTGTCGATTCTAAAGCATGGCCTAAAAGACCAAATCCTGTGATATCAGTACAAGCACTTACATCATAATCTTTTAGGATTTTAGATGGTAAATAGTTTAATGTCTCCATAATCTTAACTGCTTCGTTTGTTGTTGATTCACTTAGTAAATCTCTTTTTATAGCAGTTGTTAAAATACCCATACCTAACGGTTTTGTTAAAACTAATACATGTCCAATTTTAGCAGTATTATTTCTAAGTATTTTATCTGGATGTACTAGTCCTGCAACAGAAAGACCATAATACATCTCTGGGCTTTCTATTGTGTGTCCACCCATAAGAAGTCCCCCACACTCTTGAATTTTTTCATTTCCACCTCTAAGTATTTCTCTTAGAGCATCTGTTCCTTGGTTTTTATTATCAAAACCTACAATATTTAGAGCAGTTTTAACATCTGCTCCCATTGCAAAAACATCTGAAAGTGAATTTGCAGCAGCTATTTTCCCATATAAATATGGGTCATCTACTACAGGAGTTATAAAATCAAGTGTTTGCACTAATGCTTCTTCATCATTTAATTTATAAACTGAAGCATCGTCACTATTTTCAAATCCTACAAGTACTTTGTTATCGCATGGAACTAAGCTAATAATTGTTTGTTTAAGATCCCCCGGACCCATCTTAGCAGCTCAACCCGCAGCTTTAACGAACTTGGTTAATTTATATTCGTTATTCATTTTATCCTCGAATTATATTGTTATGAAATGTGTAAATAAGTAGTTAATTGTAAGTAAAACATTTATGTACACCTATTCCATAGGTTAATGTCCTTTATTCTACAATCAATTTAGTTAAAATAAAATTAGTTATAGTAAATTTTTTTTTACCTTTTAAGATAACTTTTATAGATTGTTTATTATAGTTACACTCACAAACAAGCATTAGCCTAAGGTTTAGGTTGGACATAAAATTGATTTGCATGATATTTATGACTATATATGCTTCAAAAAATAAATTTTGGAGTAGAAATGAAAAAACTTCTATTAGCACTAATATGTGCGACATCATTGTTTTCACAAACATTTACATTTACGGCAATTCCTGATCAGGATGAAACAAAATTAAAAGAGAGATTCTCTTTATTATCAACTTACCTTACAAAAGAATTAGGTGTGGATGTTAAGTTTGTTCCCGTTAAGTCTTATTCTGCATCAATTGCAGCATTTAGAAATAATCAAGTTCAATTGGCTTGGTTTGGTGGTTTATCAGGTGTAAAAGCTAGATTAATTGTACCTGGTTCTGTAGCAATTGCACAAGGTGTTGAAGATCCAAACTTTCACTCATTTTTAATTGCACATAGTTCTACTGGATTAGAAAAAAGTAAATCTATCCCTAAAGGAATTGAAGGTAAGACATTTACATTTGGTTCAAAAGGTTCAACTTCTGGAAGATTAATGCCTCAGTACTTTATTCAAAAAGAGTTTAATAAATCTCCAAATGAGATTTTCAAAAAAGTTGGATTTTCTGGAAATCACTCTAAAACAGTTGCATTAGTTCAAAGTGGTGCATATGAAGTAGGTGCTGTTAATTATAAAGTATGGAAAAAAGAGTTAAAAGCTGGTAAAATTGACCCTTCAAAAGTAAAGATCATTTATCAAACACCTGGATATCCAGATTATAACTTTACTGCAAGAGGTGATATTGATAAGCAGTTTGGAAAAGGTTTTACAGCAAAATTACAAAAAGCAATTTTAAATATTAAAGATGAAAAAATCTTAAATGCTTTCCCAAGAAGTGGATTTATTAAAGCAACAAATGAAGATTTTGCACCAGTATTAGATACTGCAAGAGAATTAGGTTTAGTTGACTAAGGACAAATAAAGGAATTATAATGGTTTTTAATTTTCAAAATGAAACAATTTCATATGATAATTTAATAGCTATTAACGCCTTAACTTTAAATATCAAAAAGGGTGAAAAGGTTGCTCTTTTAGGTAAAAGTGGAAGTGGTAAGTCAACACTACTAAAAAGAATGTATGAGTTACAAAATGAAAGTAGCTCATATATTCCTCAAGAGCTTGGACTTGTAAATAACCTTTCTGTTTTTCATAATGTATATATATCAAAGCTTGATACAAACTCATTTTTTTATAATCTTAGAAATTTACTTAAGCCAGTAAAAAAAGAAATTAGTGGTATTACAAATGTTTTAAATGATCTTTTATTAGATGATAAAATATTTATAAAATCACATAACTTATCTGGTGGACAAAAACAGCGTGTTGCAATTGCAAGAGCGCTTTATGAAGAAAAAAATATACTTTTAGCAGATGAACCAATTTCTGCACTTGATGAATTTTTATCAAAAAAAGTTGTAAATAAACTTACTACTTCTTTTGATACTGTAATCTGTACTTTACATAATGTCGATTTAGCTTTAGAAAATTTTGATAGAGTTATAGGTTTAAAAGGTGGGAAACTTTTATTAGATAAAAGATGTGAAGAAATAACTATTCAGGATAGAGAAGCCTTATATAATGCTACAAAGTAAAAGTTTAAATGTAAGCTTACTTTTTCTTGGTATTGCTTTTGTCTCTTTTTTATTTTCAGATTTTTCAATCTCTACACAAGAGCCTTTTTTAGAGTTAAAAAACTTTGCTTTTTCAATTGTAAAAATGGATGTTACAACTATTCCTTCATTGCTTCCAGCACTTTTTATGACTATTTCGATTGCCGTTGTTGCAATGTTTTTCTCTGTAATTATAGGTTTCTTTCTTGCAATATTTTTTGAAAACTTTTTTTTAAGAGTTACTCTAGCTTTTACTAGAGCTATACATGAACTGTTTTGGGCATTAATTTTTTTACAAATTTTTGGTTTAAATACCCTTACTGCTCTTTTGGCAATTATATTACCTTATAGTGCAATTTTAGCAAAAGTGTATGCTGAAATACTCCAAGAACACGATACATTTCCAAAAGAGTTAAAAGGAAAGTCCCTTATTTCGTATTACATTTACACAAAAATTCCTGATGCTTTACCTCATTTAGTAGCATATACTTTCTATAGGTTTGAATGTGCTTTAAGGTCAACTGCAATTTTAGGCTTTGTAGGTATTACTACTTTAGGTTATTATCTTTCTTCTTCATTTATGCAAGGCTATTATAATGAAGTATGGCTTTTATTAATTCTATTTTACATAGTAATTGCAACAATAAGATACTG
Organism: Arcobacter sp. LA11; assembly: GCF_001895145.1. Lineage (NCBI taxonomy): Bacteria > Pseudomonadati > Campylobacterota > Epsilonproteobacteria > Campylobacterales > Arcobacteraceae > Arcobacter > Arcobacter sp. LA11. The sequence continues at coordinate 14,159 of NZ_BDIR01000014.1, forward strand.
GCTAAATAAATATAGTGTTAGTTTTGTCCTACTTGCTTCCTTTTTTTATTTAGATGATTTTGGAAATATTAGTGTTGAAAATTTTATTAGATTTGTTACAAGCGATATAGTCCCTTATCCAATAAGAGCAGATAAAGGATTGGAAGCAACTATTGAATGGTTTTCTAAAATCTTCTCAAATGAAATAGTTCCTGGGGTTTTTAATACAATCTTACTAACTCAGATTTCACTTGTATTAACGGCTTTCTTAGCTCTTTTAGCTTTTCCTCTAATTTCAAAAAAGTTTGTAACTAATAAATTTTTAAGAGGTATATCTCATGTACTATTAGTAGTTCTTAGGTCTACTCCTGAATACATATTAGCTTATTTATTTTTACAAATTTTTGGACCGTCTATGTTACCTGCAGCTTTAGCTTTAATGCTTCATAATGGCGCAATTATAAGCTTTTTAATGGGTCAACAAGTAAATGAATTAACCTTACGTTTAGATGTAACAAAAAAGAAAAACGAGTTATATTTATTTGAAGTATTACCTAGAATCTATTCTCAAGTTTTAGCTTTCTTATTTTATAGATGGGAAATAATTATGAGAGAATCAGCAATCTTAGGAATACTAGGTGTTGCTACTTTAGGATTTTTCATAGATTCTGCAATAGCTGATTTTAGACTTGATAAAATGATGTTATTATTAGTAGTAACTGCAATATTAAATATAGTAATTGATATAATTTCTAGAAAAAGTAGAAACTATCTAAAAGTAGAACAGTCTATTACTTCTTGTGGATGTGATTTGAAATAGTAACTATAAAAAAGCTGATTTTTGTAATAAAATCTAAAGTAGCTAAAACAATCGACCCTAATATTAAATATCCAATATCTGGTACAAACATTAAAAACGTACTGAAGGTTAAATCGTATATTCTAGGGAAAATAAAATATAATAGTATTATGATTATTATGTCAAAAACAAGTAATAAAATAACTTTAGATTTCGAATTATTTTTATTATTTTTAATAAAATGATTAAATAAATATAACTGAAGTATTAATAATATACTTAAAATTATATATGCAGATATTGAAATAATATCAAATTCATTACTTTTTATTTTTTTATTTTTAATTATATCTATAATTCCACCTGCTAAACCATTTAATTCTTTATTATTAAGTGTATATGATGTTGCATTTGTTAATACTATTAGTCCTAGTTTCTCTTTTGGATATATTATCATCATACTTGTATATCCTGGAGCACCACCAAGATGATTTAAATATGGTTCTTCACTTGTATCAACAAACCATCCAAAACTATAATGAATTTTATCTTTAACTATTGTAAAACTTGGTGTTTGTATTTGTTTTATAATTGAAGATGAAAATACTTGCTCTTTTTTGTATTTTCCATTATTCAATTGTGCTATTAAGTACTTACTCATATCTTTAATATCTGATATTATATATCCAGCAGGAAGTAATATTTTACTAAATGGAAAATTACTTTTAACTGCTTGCCCAAACCAAAGTCTATGACCTTGTACAATATTTGTTTTATCTATATCCTTTAATGAGGTAAAACTATTTTTCATATTTAATTTATTAAATATATTTTTTTCTATATATTGTTCATAAGTTAATTTAGATACTTTTTCTATAATTAGACCTAAAATTTGATAGTTTATATTTGAATAATGAAAAGTTGTCGATGGTTCTGATACTAAGGAAATGTCTTTTAAATCTCTAATCGTTTTTTCTAAAGCAAAATCACTACTATCCCAATTGTCAAAATTTTTTAACCCTTCAAAAGTAGAAAATCCACTTGTTTGGTTTAACAGTGTTCTTATTGTGATATTCTTTATACTTTTTGCATCTTTTATTTTAAACCAAGGGAGGTGTTTTCTGATTGAGTCATCCAAATTGATTTTTTTATCTTCTACTAATTGCATAATAGCTAAAGCAGTAAATGATTTAGTTAAAGATCCAATATAGAATAATGAGGAAGGAGAGATAGCTTTGTTTTTTGAATAGCTTTTTTTATAAATTAAATTATTATCTTTTATAATACCAATTGATATGTTTGGAATATTAGCTTCTTTTTGTATGTTTTTAACATATTTATCAATATTATTAAAAGTTTGATTTTTGATATCATGAGCACTAATTTTTGAAGAGAAAAGAATTCCTAAAAATAGGACGATTTTTATTAATATTTTATAATTTAATGTATATATTTTTATGCCTTTGAATAATTCAAAATATTATATATTAATTAATCTTAAATTACATATTAGTATTATGTAATAATAATATATTTCATTAGTAAAAAAATCAAGTACCTTAATTCATAGAATTAGTACTTTCAATTAAAAGATATAAATCAAATTTAATGTAATATTATCTTATACTATTTAAACCAATATCAAAAGGATTAAATATGCAGAATCTAGATGATACAAACCCCTTAGAAACCCAAGAATGGCTTGAAGCTTTAGATGATATTATAAAAGCTGAAGGAAGCCATAGAGCTCATTATATAATTGAAAAACTTATAGATAAAGCTAGACGAAATGGTTCTCATATTCCTCATAGTGCAAATACAGCTTATTTAAATACAATTCCTGTAAATCAAGAACCAAAGATGCCTGGAAATTTGGATATTGAAAGAAAAATACGTTCTATTATTAGATGGAATGCTGCAATGCTTATCCAAAGAGCTTCAAATAAAGACTTACAATTAGGTGGACATATTGCTTCTTTTCAATCTAGTGCTACTTTATATGATGTAGGGTTTAATCACTTTTTTAAAGGTCAAGAGGATGAATCTGGTGGTGATTTAATCTTTTACCAAGGTCATATTTCTCCGGGTATTTATGCCCGTTCTTTTGTTGAAGGAAGAATAAGTGAAGAGCAGATGAATAACTTTAGACAAGAAGCTTTTTCTGATGGTTTATCTTCATACCCTCATCCAAAACTTATGCCAACATATTGGCAGTTTCCTACAGTGTCAATGGGACTGGGGCCTGTTCAAGCTATTTATCAAGCAAGATTTTTAAAATACTTAACAAATAGAGGAATAAAAGATTGTAGTAAACAAAAAGTTTACTGCTTCTTAGGTGATGGGGAAACAGATGAACCAGAGTCTTTAGGTGCTATAGGTATGGCAGCAAGAGAAAGACTTGATAATCTAATTTTTATTATAAATTGTAACCTACAAAGACTAGATGGCCCTGTAAGAGGAAATGGAAAAATAATTCAAGAACTAGAAGGACAATTTAGAGGTGCAGGTTGGGATGTTACTAAAGTTATCTGGGGTAGAAGATGGGATCCATTATTAGCTAAAGATAAATCAGGAAAACTTTTAGAAGCTATGGAAGAGACTGTAGATGGTGAATATCAAAACTTTAGTCAAAAAGGTGGAGCATATACGAGAGAAAAGTTTTTTAATAAAAATGAAGAACTTAAGAAAATGGTAGAAAATCTAAGTGATAGTGAAATATGGAGATTAAATAGAGGTGGACATGATACTATAAAAGTTTATGCAGCATATGACCATGCTACAAAAGTAGAAGGAAGACCAGCTGTTATTTTAGCTAAGACTGTAAAAGGATATGGATTAGGCGCAGCAGGTGAGGGTAAAAACATTGCTCACAATGTTAAGAAAGTAGATATTGAATCACTTAGATTATTTAGGGATAGATTTGATATTCCTATATCTGATGATGACTTAGAAAAATATCCTTTCTATAGACCATCTGATGACTCTGAAGAGATTAAATATATAAAAAGTAGACGAGAGTCTTTAGGTGGGTTTTTACCAAAAAGAAGAGAAGTATTTACAAAACCTTTAGTAATTCCAAAACTAGAAGCATTTGAACAGGTATTAAAAGGTAGTGATGATAGGGAAGTCTCTACAACTATGATGTATCTTAGAATTTTAAATGTTTTAATAAAAGATAAAAATATTGGGAAAAGAATTGTTCCAATTGTACCTGATGAAGCTAGAACATTTGGTATGGAAGGTATGTTTAGACAAATTGGTATTTATTCATTAGTTGGTCAAAAATATATTCCTCAAGATAGAGACCAAGTAGCATATTATAAAGAAGATACAAAGGGTCAAGTATTACAAGAGGGTATAAATGAACTTGGTGCTATGGGCTCTTGGATTGCTGCTGGAACTTCATACTCTGTAAATGATTCTCCAATGATTCCTTTTTATATATATTACTCTATGTTTGGGTTCCAACGAACAGCTGATATGTGTTGGGCTGCAGGTGATGCAAATGCAAGAGGATTTTTAATAGGTGGAACATCTGGAAGAACTACTTTAAATGGAGAAGGTTTACAACATCAAGATGGGCACTCTCATATAATAGCAAATACAATACCAAATTGTGTTTCTTATGACCCTACATATGGCTATGAATTAGCAGTGATAATTCAAAATGGTATTGAAAGAATGTATGGAGAAAAACAAGAAAATATCTTTTATTATATTACAACTTTAAATGAAAACTATAAACATCATGGGATGCAAAAAGGAGTTGATGAAGGTATATTAAAAGGGATATATAAACTTGAGACCATAAAAGCAAAAGATGATTACAGTATAAAACTTCTAGGTTCTGGTTCTATATTAGAGCAAGTTAGAAAGGCTTCTAAAATATTAGAAGAAGAATATGATATATCATCAGAAGTTTATTCTGTAACTTCATATAATGAACTAGCGCGTGAAGGAAAAGAATTAAACAGACAAAATCTTTTAAATCCTAAGAAGGAAGAAAAAAGAGCTTATGTAGATGAAGTATTAGGAAGTAGTGAGGATAATATAATTATATCTACTACAGATTATATGAAATCTTATTCTGAACAAATCTCACCATATGTAAAAGGTACGTTTCACTCTTTAGGAACAGATGGATTTGGACGTTCTGATAGTAGGGAAAATTTAAGAGAGTTCTTTGAGGTAGATTCATCTTTTATTGTTTTTACAACAATATCAATACTAGTTAAAAAAGGAAAGATACCTCATGATGTTTTAGATAGTGTTATTGAAAAGTATAGTATTGATACTAGTAAAGTAAATCCTGAAAAAATATAATAAAAAGGAGAAAACTATATTATAGTTTCTCCAATTTGTGTTTGTCTAACTTTATCTATTTGAAAACATGCATTTGCAATTTTTCTAGCAGTTTCATCTTTATATTTTGTGATTATTTTATTAATAGTTTTTAATTCTTCTTTATCAAATAAAGTTTCGTCGAACTCTTCATCCATTTTGATAAATTGTAATTCTATAAATTTATCTTTTGTAATAACTTCAATATCAATATAATCTAATATCTCTTGTATTAAGAACAGTCTTTCGTCTTCTTCATCTAAATCTTCTTGATTGGCAATGATATCAAAAAGCTCTGATAATACTCTTGGCTCAGGGTTTCTTTTATCTTTTATATACTCTTCTCCAAATATTGTATCTTCACAATTTTCAAGATGATTAAAATCCATTAAAAATAGTAATATAGATAGTTTTCTATCATTTAGATGTAAAACATTTTCATTTAGCATATATAGTATAACGTTAGCAACTTTTGTAATATCAAATTTCAAAGAAAGTCCTTATATTTAATTAATTTTGAATCATATTTAAATCTTGGTTAAGTGTTGATTATAAAAGAACTTTGGTTATCATTTGATATAAAATTTAATAGGATTTATTATGAATAACCATGAAAAAATAAATTATTTGGAATTGCCTTCAAAAGATATAGCTAAAACAAAAGAATTTTTTACAAAAGTTTTTGATTGGGCTTTTGAAGATTTTGGTGATGAGTATACCGCTTTTAATGATGGAACAATAAATGGAGGTTTTTTTAAATCTACACTAAACTGTTCTATGCAAAATGGAAGTGCTTTGATTGTTTTTTATAGCGCAAATTTAGAAGAAACACAAAGTAAAATAGAAAAGGGTGGTGGAAAGATTATAAATGAAATTTTTTCTTTTCCTGGAGGTAGAAGGTTTCATTTTTCAGATCCAAATGGAAATGAATACGCAGTTTGGTCTGAATTAGGTATTTAAATTGTAAGTTTAAATTAATTCTTTTTATTATACTATACCCCCCTATAGTATAAAAAAGGATTAAAATGGCATATTGTTGTGATGTAGAAAGAAAAAAACTTACAAATAGAGTAGCTAGAATATCTGGACAGATTAAATCTATTGAGAATAAATTAAAAGATGAAAAATATAATTTAGAAGAAGACCCTTATGAAATGGTTCGACAATTAACAGCTGTTAAAGGTGCTGTAAATGGGATGATTACTTCATATATTGAGCATTTTGCAAAAGGACATTTTATTGAAAAGGTTCAATCGGGTGATTCTATACAAGCTCAAGCAGAAGTAGAAAACTTTTTAGAGATTATAAAAGTCTTTGGAAAATAGTATGCATAGTTGCGATATTGGGTTAAATTCTCATAAACCAAAAATAAAAGAAAAGCATAAACATAATCATTCTGATAAACATAGTCATGAACATCATCATGATCATAGAACACAGGATAAAAAAGTGCTTAAAATTGCATTGGTTATTACTTTTATAACGATGATAGCGGAGTTTGTATTTGGTTTTTTATCAAATTCTTTAGCTTTAATTTCAGATGCAATTCATATGTTTACGCACTCTTTTGCTCTAATAATCTCACTTATTGCGATTATAATTGCAAGTAAAAAAGCACCAATAGAAAAAACCTTTGGGTATTATCGTATTGAAGTATTAGCTGCTTTTGTAAATGGTATTACCATTATTCTTTCAATAGTGTGGATAGTTTATGAAGCCCTTGAGAGATATTTTAATCCTTCAGAAATTGATTTAAAAACAGCAGGAATAGTTGCTATTATTGGTTTAATTGTAAATATTGTTACTGGTGTTATTTTGATGCAAGGTGATAAAGAGAATATTAATCTAAAATCAGCTTTTATTCATATGTTATCTGATGCTTTATCTTCGATAGCCATAATAATAGGATATATCGTTATTTACTATACTTCTTGGTATTTCATTGATATTTTATTAGCAATTCTTGTTGCAATAGTTATTGGAAAGTGGGCATATCAAGTTTTAAAAGATTCTACAAATACTTTAATGGAAAGCTCACCTTTAGATATAAATGAAGTTAAAAGTTTTATACAATCAAGAAATGAGAAAATAGTAGATATCCATGATATACATATTTGGGAAATAACACAAGATATGTACAATATGACAGCTCATATTTTAATAAATAAAGATGATATAGAAGAGTATGAAAATATCTTACATGAAATAAATCATTCTTTAGAACATGAATATTCTATTGTTCATACTACTTTACAATTAGAGTTTCAAAGAAAGTAAATAAAAAGGCGAATTTTATATTTCGCCTTTTATATAAATGAATTAGTTTTTTACAATTCCTAAAGGAAATACTTCTTTATAATATAATTCATTTAAAACTTGTGCTAATCCTGTATAAATAGCTATAAGTCCACAAATAATACCTTCATATCCGGCAATTTGAGTGAAGATAGGATTTCCTGTAAAGTCTCCAAGGGCTAAGAGAAAAAATAAAACAGTTAATGAACCAAATACAAATTGTAATGCTTTACTTATTCTAAAAGTTCCAATAAAAAGCATTAATGTAAACAATCCCCAAATTGTAAGATAAAATCCCATAGCAATTTGTGATGGATGTTCAATTACTCCCATTTTAGGCAATATAATTAATGTTACAAGAGTAAGCCAAAAAACTCCATATGCTGTAAATGCCGTTGTTCCAAAGGTATTATTTTTCTTAAATTCCATTAGTCCAGCTAAGATTTGTCCAAATCCTCCAAAAAATATACCCATTCCTAAAATCATACTATCAAGTTCTGTAAAACCGATATTGTGGATATTTAATAATACTGTTGTCATACCAAAAGCACACAATCCAAGTGGGGCTGGGTTAGATGTTGTATCTACAATTTGCGTGTCATTAATTCTGTTGTGAATTTCTTCGTTCATGTTTCCTCTTTAGTGTTTATCATTTCGATATTAGATTCTAATATATTTATTGTTTTAAAATATTAATATTTTATTTTAATAAAATATTTTGTTGACATATGTTCCTTATAGTTACAAATAAATGAGCATATGTTCAAAATATATTTTAGAACATAAAAATTGAGTATCAAAAAGTTACATTAATATTTTTAAAGTATCAATATGAGAAGATACTACATAATATGATGTAGTATCAATTTTTTAAAGATTAAAAGTTAAATAGTTTCTAGAGAATTTTCGTTAAATTTATATGTTTTATGTGCAATTTTTGTTAAGATTTTTTTCTCTGCAAGTTCTTTAAATAGTTTTATAAGTGTAGGTTTTGAAATTGATATATCATTCATAATATCGCCATAAGATGCTATGAGATGGTCTTCTTTATCTAAGTTTCCTATTATATATTTTATAACTTCTACTTGTTTACTATCTGTTATTGCTGAAATAGTTTTTATTACATTTGAATGTTTTTGTATTTCTTGTGTTTGTATGATTGGAAGTAAAATATCATGTAAAGTATTTAATAGTTCTTTTACATTGATAGGTTTTACTATATAGTTTTCAACTTTTAATTTAATTGCATCTAATAAATATTTAGTATCTGTATGTGCAGTAGTTAGTATTGTAGGTATATTTAAATGATTTTTTTCTTTTATTGATCTTAAAAAATCAATTCCATTTTCATTTTCTAGAAGTATGTCAGAAATGATTACATCTACTTTTTCTTTTTGAAGAACTTCAAAAGCTTCTTTTGATGTATTTACTGCGTAAACATTTGACACAAAATCATCTAAGATATCTTTTGTATGTGTTAAAAGTGATTTATCATCTTCTAGATAAAGAACATTAAAGTTATTTAGTATATTTAAATTTCTATCAGCCATCAATTACCTTTTCTTCAAATGGAATATCAATTATAAAAAGTGCACCAAATTCTAAATTGATATTATCCATTTTATTGAAAACATTCTTACATTTTATTATACCGTGCATATGTTTTTCAATAATCTGCTTAGACATATACAATCCTACACCAGTTCCTGCACTTTTGTATTTTGTTGTGTAGTATGGTTCGAAAACTTGTGGAATAATATTTTTTTCAATACCTCCTCCATTGTCATAGATATTTATACGTGCCTTATTTCTATGCTTTTTAATAACAATTTTTATTAATTTATTCTCTTCTTTATTTTTTAAAGCATCTTTTGAATTGGAAATAATATTTAATATCACATGGGAAAGTTCATTATAAAAACCATATATTTCCAAATCATCAATTACTACAAGATTTAACTTTATATTCTCTTTTTCAAGTAAGTATTTTGATAATTCAATTGAATGTTCAACACAATCTTTTATTTTGAAATTTGTTTTATCTTTATTTGGACTAAAAAAGTTTTGAAAATCATCAAGTGTACTTGACATATTTTGGGATAAAAGTAAAGCATCGCTAACTTTCTGTTCTACAAAAGTATATGATAGTTTGCCAAGTTCCATTTTTGTTTGAAAAGATTGAATAATCATCATCAATGAACCTAAAGGTTGTCTCCATTGGTGGGCAATATTTTGAAGCATTTCTCCTAAACTTGCAAGTTTAGACTGCTGGAACATGATTAAATCTTTTTTTCTAGAGTTTGCAACTTCTTTTTCGATTTTAATTGCTAAGTATTCGTTTAGTTCTTGCAGTTCTTTTGTTTTTTCATTAACAGCATCTTCTAGTCCAAAATGTAATTTTCTAAAGTTATTTATAACTATAACAGAAAGTATAATAGAGAATAAAAATACAAATACTATAGAAAAGTTTAAAATCGTTGTTAATGTACTAAATACTTTTTGCGTTTCTCTTTTTTCAGTGATTGCTAGATTTAAATCATAGTTTGTAAGGTTTGTAATATAAATATTGACAGAATTGATCTCAAAATATATTCTATCAATTAAAATTATCGCTTCTTCAAATTTATCTCTTTGAAGTAGTTTTACAATTTTATTAATACTTCTATGAAGTTCTTCTATCTTTTTATTTATATTTCCTACTATGTTTTCTTGTAAAATTGTATTATTTATTTCATAATTTATACTAAAAAAATCATTTATTATTGTTGATATTATTGAGGTTTTATAAGTACTCTCAATTGTACTTTTCTTATAATCCTTCCAGTTTTTATTTATAAGTTGTTGTCCTAAAGAAAGAATATCTTTTGATTGTTCAATAGTAATATTTTGTTGTTGTATATCGTATAATGTATCATAAATATTAATTTGATAAGTATCTTTAATATTTTCTAGTTTGATAATAGGTTTTGTTCTTTTTTCAAATAAAATATCAAAATCATTTTTTAGTATGTAAATTGATATTTGTGAAAGAAGAATAATAGATATCATACCTCCTGTTATAATAGATATAAGAAAAGAAGTCTTATATGAAAAAGGTAAGTTATCAAAGTATAAAAAAATATTTTTAATTTTCATACTCTATCTCTTTAAATTTTGAATTTGTATATTCAAAAAGGTATGTTTTATTTAGTAATTGAGTGTTCTTATAATTTAATTTAATACCTTTTAAGGAATATGATGGAATATTTTTTAAAGAAGCTAAAAACTTATCTTTTGTTAACGTTCCTTCAACTCTCACTAAAGAATTAACAATTGTCTTTGCTGCAAGGAAAGACTCTAAAGAGATAAATCCTAGAGGTTCATTAGGAAAATATTTCTTCATCAAGTATTTATACTCTCGTATAACATCAATTTTTGAATCATTATAACTAGGCACTACTTGCGAAAACAAAAGGTTCTTTGTATCAAAATCTAAAAGTTTTATCATTTCATTTGCATCACTAAAAGATAGGTTACAAAATATTACATCTTTTAAAATCTTGTCTTTTTTAGCTTTTTTTATAAATAAAGCATTTGCTCTATATGCTCCTACCATTATAATTGCTTCTGGTTCTTCATCTTTTATTTCAGAAAAAGCATGTCTTATTGACAAAGTATTTCTTTTATACATACCTTCTCCATGAAGTTTTAGTTTTCTTTTCTTTAATGATTCAATTAAAGAAATATAACCTTCTTCTCCATAATTATCATTTTGATAGAAAACTGCAAACTTACTAATCTTTTTCTTTTCATTTAAATAACCAACAATTTTGTCAATTTCTTCTTTATAAGAGCTTCTAAAATTAACAAAATTTTTTTTATTTGCATTTCTTAAAAAAGATGCACCTGTAAATGGTGCTATAAAAGGAATATTTATTTCATCAAGAATTGGTAATATATTTTTTACTGTTGGAGTACCTACAAAACCAAAAAGGGCAAATAGGTTATCTCTTTGTATAAGTTTATTAATATTGTCTTCTGTAAGCTCTGGTTCATATTTATCATCTAACGAAACTAATTTTATTTTTTTATTATGAGGTAAGACTCTCGCATCATTAACATAATTGAAATAAGCATTTGCCCCTGCGTAAACGCTTGTTCCCCAAGCTTTCATAATACCAGTTTTTGGAATAGAAGCACCAAGTACTAATGTATTGTCATTAAAAACTTCATCTTTTAATTTTATGTAAGTAAGTGATAAAACGATAATCATTGCAAACAGATATTTAAACAACTAAACCCCTTAATTTAATAAATTATAGCATAATAGTTAATAATTTTTTACCAAAATGTAACACTTAAAATAAAAAAGGTAAATTAATATTAACTTTTTAAGTTTTATTAAAGTTTAATGCAAATAGAATTAGGTAAAATATTTTTTACCAAAAGGTATGTAAGATGCAAGAATTCATATATTATAATCCAAATGGAATTGATTTCCCACTTCCAGAAAAAATTGTTGTAACTGATTCTTTAATTGATAATTCTGATTTTGACTATGTTGTTTCAAATACAAAAAGCATAAGATCAGAAATTACTGCAGATGAAATTGATTTTTATATTAACTATTCAAAAGATCCATTATCTTCAAAAATTAAAAATGTAGAAAAACTATATGAAGCAAATGCAATTAGATTTGATTTAGCACAAGATATTGTTTTTAAACAAGAAATATCAAATAAAGTTTTACTTGTTTGTAATAATGAACAAAAGAAAGAAATACTTAAATCTATGGTTCCTGATGAATTTGATTTATTTCAAATTAGTGAAGAGATTATAAAAGAAATAAACGGACATATTGGAAATTTATCTATTCTTGTTGATGATGAAGGAAAAGATGTTGAACTAAAAGTTGATCAAATTATTTGGTTTGATGAAAAAGATTTAGGTATGAAACAAAGCGGTTGTTTTGACCCTTTAAAAACTTCAATTGATGATGTCCTTGCAAATATTAGAACAAATATTACAAATTATGAATATAAAAAATTTACTACATATGATAAAACAATCTGTCAATACCATGAAAGAAGAGAAGAAATTTGTGGAAAATGTGCAGAAGTTTGTCCTACTGTTGCTATTGTTAAAGATGATGAGCAAAAACATTTAGAATTTTCTCAAATTGATTGTCATGGTTGTGGTGGATGTATATCAGTTTGTCCTTCAGGTGCAATTGAATACGCTCCTTCAAGTAGAGAGTCAATTTCTGAAATGAGTAGATTTTATGAAGGACAAATTCCTTTAGTAATTCCAGAGAAAATGAATATAGGTTCTTTAGCTGTAAAATTAAAAGAAAATATTTTACCTTTTAAAATTGAAGGGGAAAAGTTTTTACATGAAGCTACATTGTTAACATTATTACAAGAATCAGGTTCTCAAGTAATCTTCTATACAGATTTTTTATCAAAAGGGACAAGAGATTCTATATCAATCTTAAATCAAATCTATCAAGCAAAGTATCAAAAAGATGCAATTTTATTAGCAATGACAAAAGAAGAATTAGTAAATGCAATAGAAGAAGTTGATTTTGTTGAGAATTCTAAATACAAATTAAATGATATGGAAATGAGAAAGAGGGAAATTTTTGCAATTAGATTATCTAATATTGTTGGAGAAGATGATTTAGGTGTTGTAACAACTGGTGAACATGTACATTATGGACATGTAAAAGTAAATGAATCTACATGTACTTTATGTCTATCTTGTGTAGGGGCCTGTAATGTAAATGCACTTATTGCAGATACAAGTGATAATACTTTAAGACTAAATGCTTCTTTATGTACTTCATGTGGATATTGTGAAGTTTCATGTCCTGAAGGTAATTGTTTAACAATAGAACAAGATGTTATTAAATTAACTCCAGCTTGGTTTAAAGAAGAAATTTTAGCAAAAGATGAATTATTTCCATGTGTTGAATGTGGAAAAGAGTTTGCAACGACAAAAGCTATTGAAAAAATAGCAGCTGTAATGGGACCTATATTTAAAGCTGATCCAGTAAAAGAGAGAACTTTATATTGTTGTGAAGATTGTAAACCAAAAATCATGATGAAAAGTTATATGGCAAATCCAGAAGGATATAACAACAAAGAAGGAGTAAGTTTATAATGAATGATGTAAAAATAAATAAAGCAAGAGCTTTATACTACGGACTTTTTTCAAGATTCTTTGTCTTTACTACAGATAACAAAAGATACCTAGAATTAATAAGTTTAATAGATACTTTAAAAGAAAATCCATTAGATGCAACAACTGCTGAAGCTTTTGAAAATATAAGAAAAGTTCTAAAAAGCGATTCGAATATTACTTTTATGAATGAATTTGATGACATTTTTCATTCTCCTGAAACTATGACTGTTAGAACTACAGCTTCATATTATGATGAAAATATTGAAAGTGGTAAAAAAAGAGTTGAGATGCAAAATTTCTTAGCAAAAACTAGAATTAGAAGAGATGAGAAAAAATATTCTGATTATGAAGACCATATTGGTTTTATATTTACTGTTATGAGTGAACTTTGTGAGTTAGCAGCAGATGGCGAAGAACAATATATAAATACTGCTCATTGTATTTTTGAACAGATATTAAATGAGTTTGTAAATGATTTTTCTAAAGAAATATATGAACATGAATCAGCAAATATTTTTAAAGATGTAATAGTTATTTTAAAGGCATTTATGGAATTTGAAAGAATTTACTTAGAAGTATCTATTCCTTTAACTAAGCAACGAGTTGTTAAACAAACTCAAACTGAAGAGATTTCAGAAGAAGAAAAAGAGAGAAGAGCTAGAAATAGGGCATTAAGAGCAAGTGGACCTAAAAAAGAAGAAAAAGATGTATTTGTTACTTTCGATGTAGAGGATGATATTTAATATCATCTTCTTTTTTGAAATATAAGTAAGACAAAATTGTTTGTTTTATTTATGTCTCAAATTATGGGGCAAATACAAAATAAGGAGCAACTATGCAAGAGAGTAGAAGAGATTTTGCCAAAAAAACTGCGTTAGTTGTAGGTGCCACGGCTGTGGGTGCCACTGCTTTAGCTGCTGCTAATAGCGAGGCTTCTTATGAAGCTAATTCAAATGGTGTTGTTGTAGGGAACTCTCCTAAAAAAGAAGTTCTATACAAAAAAACTAAAGCTTGGGAAGATTTTTACAAACAAGCTTTATAAAAAAGTAAGGAGTAGCGTATGTCGGTTAGTACATATGATGCGCTTAAAGCAAAAGTTGGTAGACGGTCGTTTTTAAAAATGGCTGCTATTGCTACTGCTGTAGGTGCAACTAGTGCTTTTGCGAATGATAGCGTAACTAGAGCTGCAACGGAAGAGGAAGTTAAAAATCCTTTCCCTGGTTCAACTAAAGTTAAAACTATCTGTACTGCATGTTCAGTTGGATGTGGTATTATCGCCGAAGTACAAAATGGTGTGTGGGTAAGACAAGAAGTTGCACAAGATCATCCAATTTCGCTTGGTGGTCATTGTTGTAAAGGTGCCGATATGATTGATATGGTTAGGTCTGAAGTTAGACTTAAACATCCAATGGTAAAAGAAGGTGGAAAATGGAAGAGATTATCTTGGGATGATGCATTAGACAGAATCGCAAATAAATTAAAATCTTCACACGAAACAGCAGGACCAGATTCAGCAATGTTCTTAGGGTCTGCAAAATTAAGTACAGAGCAAGCTTACTATTTTAGAAAGTTTGCAGCAATGTATGGAACAAATAATATAGATCATCAAGCTAGAATTTGACATAGTGCTACAGTCGCCGGGGTGGCGAATACATGGGGTTACGGTGCTATGACAAACTCACTTGGAGATATCCAAAATGCGAAAGCAATTATTATTTTTGGAGCAAATCCTGCGGTTAATCACCCAGTTGGATTTCAACATTTCCTAAAGGCTAAGGAACAAAACAATGCAAAGATCATTGTTGTTGATCCTGTATTTACTAAAACTGCTGCAAAAGCAGATCATTTTTGTAGAGTGAGACCTGGAACAGATATTCCATTTATGTATGGAATGTTACATCTTATTTTTAAAAATGGTTGGCATGATAAGAAATTTATCAGCGACAGAGTTTATGGTATGGATGATGTAATGGAAGAAGCTAAAAAGTGGACTCCAGAAAAAGTTGAAGATGTTACAGGTGTTCCTGCTGACCAACTGATTCAAATTACAAGATTATATGCAAAATCTACTCCTGGTACATTAATTTGGGCTATGGGTTTAACACAACATACAATTGGGTCTTCTAATACTAGACTTGCTCCAATCGTTCAACTTGCTCTTGGTAACATGGGTATTGAAGGTGGTGGAACAAATATTCTTAGAGGTCACGATAATGTTCAAGGTGCTACTGATATGTGTTGTTTATCACACACATTACCTGGGTACTATGGGTTAAGTGATGGTTCATGGAAGTACTTCGCAAAATCTTGGGGTGTTGATTATGAATGGTTAAAAGGAAGATTTAAAACAAAAGATTGGATGAATAAAAAAGGATTCACACTATCTAGATGGTGGGCTGGTGTATTAAACGGTAAAAATGGTAATGATAAAATCCATAATGCTGGTACTGGTTTAAAAAATCTTTTTGTAATGGGTAATGGTATTACTTCAATTGCACAGCAAGCAAAAGTTAAAGAAGGGTTAGACAACTTAGACATGATTGTTCTTTGTGATCCTTTTGTAAATGAAGCTGCTATTTTAACTGATAAACAAGATGATGTATTTATTTTACCTTCTGCTACTCAGTTTGAAACATCTGGTTCAGTTACTGCTACTAATAGATCTGCACAATGGAGATCAAAAGTTGTAGAGCCAATGTATGAGTCTAAAACAGACCAAGACATTATGTTTGAATTAGCAAAAAGACTAGATTTCTTTGATCAATATACTCAAGGAATGAAAGTAAAAGAAAATAAAAAAGATTTTACATGGCCTGAAGATGCTACTGATGAAATTGCAAGAATTATTAAGACTATTGGTCTTACTGGATGGACTGCAAAGAGAATTAAAAAGCATACAGAAAACTGGCATATGTTTGATCAAATTTCTGGACGTGGATACGGTGAAATGAAAGGTGAATATTATGGTTTACCTTGGCCTGTATGGACAGAAAATCATGGTGGAAGTCCTTTACTATATAACATTAATAGAAGTGTTAAAGATGGTGGTATGGGATTCAGAAATAGATTTGGACTAGAGCATGATGGTCATGACTTATTAGCTGGAACTGGTTCTGCACCAAAGAATTCTTCAAATAAAGATGGTTATCCAGAGATTACAAGAGACAATATTGAAAAAGTTCTTGGAATTACGTTAACTGCTGATGAGAAGAAAAAAATAGGTAAAAACTGGAAAGTTGATACTTCTAATATTATTGCAGAGAAATGTATGGAAAGAGGAATTGCTCCATATGGTAATGCAAAAGCTAGAGCAAAAGTATGGACATTCCCTGATGCAATACCTATTCACAGAGAGCCATTACACTCTCCAAGACAAGATTTAGTTAAAAAATATCCTAACTATGCGGATAAAGGGAATCATTATAGAGTTGATACTCAATATATAACTAAACAAAATGAGAAAGATTGGTCAAAAGAGTTCCCTGTTAACTTAGTTACAGGAAGACTTGTAAATATGAATGGTGCTGGTATGGAAAATAGAGCAAGTAAATATCTTGCTGCATTAACTCCAGAGATGTTTTGTGATATTAATCCAGACCTTGCAGGAAGACATGGTATTAGAGATGGTGCTATGATGTGGATTCACTCTCCTGAAGGAACTAAGATTAAAGTTAAAGCAAAATACTCTCATAGTGTTAGTGAAGATAGAATCTTTATGCCATTTCACTTCGCAGGTGTTTTCCAGGGTGAAGATTTATCGCACAAATATCCAAAAGGTACTAAACCTTATGCAATTGGTGAAAGTGCTAATACAGTTACAAATTACGGTTACGACATCATCACTCAGATTCCTGAGACTAAAGGTGGATTATGTCGAATCGAACTTGCGTAAGGAGTGCTAGATGAGTAGTAGTGAAAATGCTAGATTAAAATTTTACTGTGACGAACATAGATGTATTCAATGTGATGGATGTTCAGTTGCTTGTGCCGAAGCGCACGAATTACCAGCAGGCATTAATAGAAGAAAAGTAATTACTATGAATGAAGGTATTCAAGACCTTGAATATTCATTGTCAATTGCTTGTATGCATTGTAACGATGCACCTTGTGAGCAGGTTTGTCCAGTAGATTGTTTCTATATCAGAGAAGATGGAATTGTTCTTCATGATAAAGATAAGTGTATTGGTTGTGCGTATTGTTTATATGCTTGTCCTTTTGGAGCACCACAATTTCCACAAACTGGAGCTTTTGGTTCAAAAGGTGCAATGGATAAATGTACAATGTGTGCTGGTGGACCTCTTGAAACAAATAGTGCTCATGAAAGAGAACTATATGGTCAAAATAGAATATCTGAAGGTAAAGTTCCTGTTTGTGCAGCAATGTGTTCAACAAAAGCTTTACTTGTAGGTGATGCGACAGAAGTTGCAGCAATCTATAGAGAAAGAGTTCTATCAGTAGGTCACGGTGTTAAAACTCAACCATATGGTTGGAGCACAGCGTACGGATCTAAATAGGTATGAATATGAAAAGCAAATATATTATTCTTGCTTTAGTAGCATTATCAACATTAGCCTTTGGTGCTAATGCTGATAGTGCAATCTATGGTAAAGATTTAATTCCAAATATTCTAGGTTATGATCAAAAAGGTTCTTTACATTTAGGATACTACTTTACGCTTATGCAAAGTACTTACTTTAAACCTTTGTTTTTAGGAGTATTAATAGGTGTACCAGCAGCTTTTCTAATTCATTATCTTGTAATTGGACCAATGGTTTTTTCTCATGATAGAAAAAAAATATATGTTTTTACATTGTTCAATAGAATAGTACACGCAATTGCAGCTATCGCATTTATATTACTTATCCCAACTGGGTTAATAATAATGTTTGGTAGTACTTTTGGTGGTGGTACTTTTGTTACAGCTTGTAGAGAAATTCATGCAATCTCAACACTTTTATTTATTATTAGTGTATTTCCAATGTTCTTTATGTGGGCAAGATGGATGTTCCTTCATTGGGATGATATCAAATGGTTAATGATTGTTGGTGGATATTTAAATAAAGATAAAAAACCAGTTCCTGCAGGTAAGTTTAATGCAGGTCAAAAAACTTGGTTTTGGTTAGCCACTTTAGGTGGTGTAGTGATGATTCTTACTGGTGCAGCTATGTATTTTCAGGATTTTAGACTTGAAATTTTAGCTTCAAATGGTATTTCTCAAATTGATTTCTTAAGAGCAAGTGCACTTATACATAATGCTTTAGGTTTAGGTGTTACAGCGTTATTCTTTGTTCATTTGTATATGTCAATTTTTGCAATTAAAGGTGCAATTCACTCAATTATAACTGGATATAAAGAAGAAGAGGAAGTTGAAATTCTTCATAGTTCTTATTATAAAAAGTTAAAAGAGAAAAAAGAAATATAAAAACTAGTCCCTTTTGGGGACTGTTTTTTTTGATATTAAATATGCTGATTTTGCATAGTTTAAAATATTAAAATATGCAAAAAATGCATATTAAGAGGAAAAATATGGATAATTCAAAATATCTGAAAAAAATCATCATTGATAAAGTAGCTGGTGATGAAGTAATTGAAGTAGAGGATGTAACAATTGAAGAGGCAAGACTGAATGTCTTTTTAAATGGTAACAAGGCTATTTCAATGATGTGTATTCCACTTGACCAAGAAGCTCACGCCATTGGTTTCTTGATGAGTGAAAACATAATTTCTTCAGTAGATGATATTGAAGAAATAACATTAAGTGAAAATGGACTAAGAGTTGATATTAAAGCAGCAGTTGATGCCAGCTCTTTAGATAATTTATACAAGGAAAAAACACTTGTAAGTGGTTGTGGTGGTGGAGTTACTGGAAATATTGCAGGTTCAGTAGAAGTCCCATTTAACCAAACAAATTTTGTAGTTGCCCCAGAGATTATTAGTAGAGAAGTAAAAATATTTTATCGTGATAGCGAATTATATATGTTAACTGGATGTGTTCATAAAGCAATGTTATATTTAGAAGATGGAAGTACTGTTACATCTGAAGATATAGGAAGACATAACGCAATTGATAAAGTTGTTGGAAAATGTAAATTAAAAGGTATAGATACAACAAAGTCTGTACTTTTTGTATCTGGACGATTAAGCTCAGAGATGGTTGTAAAAGCAGTTATGCATAAAATTCCAATAGTTGTATCAAGAACAGCACCAACTCACCTAGGTGTTAAAACAGCCCATACTCATGGTATTACACTAATTGGTTTTGCAAGAGGTAAAAAGATGAATGTTTATACTCATTCAGGAAGAGTAATAAGATAAATTTATGGCCAAGTTAAATAAAGATATACAATTGGATGAGACTCAAAAAGAGCTTATTTTGACAAACTTAGATGATGATGGAAAATTATCTTGTTTAAAAGCTTTTAAAGTTGCTCATCTTATTGGTATCAAATCTACTGATATGATAGATGCTTGTGAAAGTATAGGGATTAAAATATCAAATTGTGAACTTGGCTTTTTTGACAAAATTAAATTTGAAAATGCCAAAACAGCTGTTTATAACAAAATATCTCAAAATTTTACACAGAATAAAGATATTTCGTGTAAAACGCTTTGGTATATATCAAAACAATCAAGTTTTAGACAAGTAGGAAATAGTATTAAACATAGCGATATTGAAACAATTCGTTGTCAACTTGGTTGTTTTCATAAAAGAAAGGAACACGATGAAATCAAAAATTAAAGTATGGATTGAAGATAGTGAAGAAAATCTAGTCTTTGGTGGGGGAAAAACTCAAATACTTGAGCTTATTGATGAAACGGGTTCTATTTCAGAAGCCTCGAAAAGAGCTGGAATGAATTATAAAAAAGCATGGAGTCATATAAAAATACTTCAAGAGTATATAGATGATGAACTTGTAATAGTAAATAAAGGAAGAAACTCTGGAGGTACAACACTTACTCCTAAAGCAAAAGAATTAGTGGAGAAGTTTAAAACCTTTAGATATGAAGTTAAAGAGTTTTCAGAAAATAGATTCAATGAAATATTTATAAAAAATGAAAAAATGATTCAGTGTTCAAAAGAACATACAAAAGAGAGCATAGATGTATAAGTTAAATTTTTTACAGTATCCAGAAGTTAATACTATACAAATAGATAGTAGTAAGGCACTAGAGGCATTAAAAGATAATACTAATGTAGAAACTTTTATAAAAAAATTTAGATTGACATTTGGATTTAAGTCATTAAATACTTTTTCTTTTTCAAAAGATGGCTTTTTATCAATGATGTTAAGTTTAAAAGGAAAAATATTAGTGAGCTCTGGTGAAAGCCAGGCAATTATTGATGCTGCGAATGCATATAAACAATTAGGTTTTGATATTGAATTTATATCTTTAAAAAAAGATGGACATATAAATTATGAAGAGATAAAAAGATGTGATTATATTTTTATCTCTTCATACATTATGGATACGTATGTAAAAGTAGATTTAGAAAAAGTAAAAGAGTTGTCAGATGGAAAGATTATCTCAAATATTAGTTCTTCTTTTGACGTAAAGTATTGTGATATTGCATTATTAGAATCATTTAAATTAACTGGTTTTTCTTTTTCTTCTATTATTTTGCATAATGAAGTTTTTGAAGAACAATATCTTGGTTCAATTGATACTATTGCAGTTTATGAAATATCAAATGCAGTTGATAGTTTTAGAGGAATCTCTGAATATAAAAATGAATTTAAATCATGTATAGACAAAGAGATTGGAGATGATATCTATTACTTTGTTAATCCTAATGATACTTTACCTTATACACTTCATTTTGGACTAAAAGGAATAAAAGCTAGAGAGATTATTAGGACGCTTTCTTTAGGTGATATTTACGTAACAAATGGAGAAGGTTGTTCTTTAGGATTATCAAAACCTTCGCGAGTTTTACAAGAGATGGGATATGAAGAAATAGAATCTAGATGGGCTTTGAGTTTGAGTTTTTCCAAAGAGTTAAATAGTGAAGATATATTGTTTTTAGCAAAAACAATAGCAAAAAAATATAGACAAGTAAAGGCTTTAAATGGTTAAAACATTCTTAGATTTTGATAAGGCAGTTAGTAAATCTCTTGAAGTAGCAGAGGTAACTACTTTAACTGAAATAGTAAATATAGAAAAAAGTTTAAATCGAGTAATTTCGCAAGATATTTTATGTGTAAAAAATCTTCCATCATTTAATAACTCTGCAATGGATGGATTTGCAATAAAAGCAAAAGATGCAGGAAAAATATTAAAAGTTAAAACTACTATATTTGCAGGAGATAATATTGAAGCATCTCTAGAAGAAGGTGAATGTTATAAAATTATGACGGGTGCAAAAGTACCTGATGATGTAGATACTATAGTTCCTATTGAAGACATAGTTTTATATGAAAATGATGAAATAACTTTAAAAGAAGAAATAAAAAAAGGTGCGTGTCTAAGACTAAAAGGTGAAGAAACAGCTACAAATGATTTATTGTTTAAAAAAGGTGAAGTAATAAATTCTTCAAAAGTAGCAGTTTTAGCCTCTCAAGGGTTAACTATGATAAGGGTTTATAAAAAGCTTTCTATTGCAGTAGTTTCTACTGGAAATGAGTTAAAAGAACCTTGGGAAGAAGCTAATGAAGATGAAATTTATAACTGTAATTCATATGCTTTAATATCTTTACTTTCAGAAAAAGGTTTTGATGCTACATATATGGGTGTAGTTCCTGACAGTTTAGAAAAATCAGTTAAGTTTGTAAGTTCACTAAAAAACTATGATGTAATAATAACTACTGGTGGTATTTCTATGGGAGATGCAGATTTTGTTGGACAAGCCTTTATTGAAAATGGTCTTGAAATTGCATTTCATGGAGTAAATGTAAAACCTGGACGTCCGATTATGATGGGAACAATGCAAAAAAACTTAGGACAAACATTTGTTATGTGTTTACCTGGTAACCCCTTAACTGCGATGGTAAATATGCATCTATTTGCAATACCTGTGCTAAATAAAATTCAAGGTAGTAATTATATTTTTCATGATATTACAACTGTACAAAATATGCAAGAATTTAAAACAAAAACAGGCCGAGTGAATGTTGTACTTGGATCTTGTCAAAAAGGAGAATTTGAAGTAACAAGAAAAAACAAATATGGTTCAGGAATGATTACAGTGCTAGATATTAGCAATAGTATAGTTGTCACAAACGAAGGAAGAGCTGGTATAGAAGTAGGCGATAGCGTTAAGGTGATTAAATTTAATTGTTCGTATTTAAAAGAACAGACAAGTATATTTAATTAAAAAAAGGAAATAAAAATGAAGAAAACATTATTAACATTAGGATTATCAGTAGCAGTTGGTTTAAGTTTACAAGCACAATCTTTAATGATGGCTACAACTACAAGTACGGATAATACAGGTTTGTTAGACTATTTAGCTCCAAAATTTGAAAAAGATACTGGAGTAGCTTTAAAATGGGTTGCAACAGGAACTGGAAAAGCTCTAAAAATGGGTGGAAATTGTGATGTTGATATTTTATTTGTTCATGCACCTGCTTCTGAAAAAAAGTTTATTGCAACAGGTTTTGGTGGAGATAGACAACAAGTAATGTACAATGATTTTATTATAATTGGACCAAAAAAAGATCCTGCTTCTGTAAATGGAATGACTCCAAGTACAGCACTTCAAACAATCAAAGACAACAAGTCTAATTTCTTTTCAAGAGGTGACAATTCTGGGACTAATAAAAAAGAACTTTCTTTATGGAAAAATGCAAAAGTGGATACAAAAGAGGCTTCATCTTGGTATGTACAAACTGGTCAAGGAATGTTAAGAACTATTAATATGGCTTCTGAAAAAGGTGGTTATACAATGACAGATAGAGGTACTTGGATTAAGTATATGTCTCAAAAAGGTGAAAATAATAGTATGAAAGTTGTAGTTGAAGGTGACAAGTTATTATTTAACCAATACTCTGTTGTCTCAATTAATAAAGAAAAATGTTCAAATGTAAAACCTGAATTAGCTAAAAAGTTTACAAATTGGGTTGTATCTCCTACTACACAAAAAACTATTGCTGACTTTAGATTGTTAGGTCAAGCACTGTTTATTCCAAATGCTAAAAAATAAGGATTAGAAAAAAGTATGAATTTATTTACTGATGGTTTTAATGAAGCTTTAGAATTGTTAATGTCTGGAGATGAGAGTGTCTACTCTGCAATTACAACTACAGTAACAGTATCTTCTTGGTCTTTATTAATTAGCTTGATTATTGGTCTTCCTCTTGGTTTTTTTCTGGGTTATTATAATTTCCCAGGAAAACCAATAGTTAGGACAATTGTTGATACATTATTAGCTTTGCCAACTGTAGTAATTGGGTTAATCGCTTATACAATGTTATCTCAAGCTGGACCATTTGGTGAATACAATTTACTTTTTACTCAACGAGCAATAATAATTGGTCAAATTGTTTTAGGGCTTCCAATTATTATTGCTTTAACTGCTGCACAAGTTGAAGTAGTTGATAAAAGGTTGTATATCTCTTTAAAAGGCCTTGGCGCTCATTCAAGACAGATTTTAACCGCAACTTTGATTGAAGCTAGATTTGGGATTATGACAGCTGCAATGACTGCTTATGGAAGAATTATCACAGAAATTGGAATTTCTATGATGGTTGGTGGAAATATCAAATATCATACAAGAACAGTAACAACTGCAATTGCACTTGAAACTGGAAAAGGTGAATTTGTAACTGGAATTGCACTAGGCTTAGTTTTATTTGCCGTTGCTTTGATGGTTAATATTGCATTATCTATGTTAAAAAGGAATTGGGAACAATGAATAGTCTGTATGAACTTAGTGACATAGAACAATACTATGATGGAAGAAAAGTACTTAGTATAGATAATTTAACATTAGAAGAGAATCAGATTATAGGTTTTTTTGGACCGAATGGAAGTGGTAAATCAACACTTTTCTCACTTTTATCTTTTATATCAAAACCAACTAGTGGAGATATCGAATTTAATGGCATCTCAAATAAAAAAATTGATATGGAAACTAAACAAAGTATTGTTATGGTTCCTCAAAATCCATATTTGTTAAAAAGAACAGTCTCTGAAAATATCACGTATGGTTTGAAAATAAGAGGCTATAAAGAAGATTTAAATAAAAAAGTTGAAGAGGCACTAAGTTTAGTAGGTCTTGATAATTCTTTTGCAAATAGAAAATGGAGTCAACTTTCAGGTGGAGAAGCTCAAAGAGTTGCCCTTGCTGCTAGATTGATTTTAAAACCAAAAGTTTTGATACTTGATGAACCAACAACAGGTGTAGATACAAACTCTGCACAACTAATAAAAGAGGCAATTCTCTCTGCAAAACAGAAATGGAATACAACAATACTTATTTCCAGTCATGACCATAATTGGCTTAATCATATATGTGATAGAAAAGTAGCTCTTTTTCAAGGTAATTTAGTTGAAAGTGGAAGTGCAAATCTTTTATTTGCTCCATGGGAAAAAGATGAATATGGAAATTTAGTGAAATTTTTTATTGATGGTCAGTTTTTAGTTATTCCTAATAGTTATGAAAAGAAAAGAGATTCGGTATTAGTTCTTGATTCTGATAATATTACTATATGTAAGAAAGACTGTCATGATATGATAGTAGAAACTACACTAATTGGAACAATAACTTCAATACAACAACAGCATTCTGTAGAATATCTTTTAATAGAGGTCTCTATTGGTGGGATATCATTTAATTGTAGACTAACAAGAGAACAAATGCAAAATCAAAGTCTTTTGCCAGCTGACAGAGTTTATGTAAATATTGATGTTGATAGGGTTTGTTGGATTTAAGTTTCATCTTTTACAGGTTTTGTAGTAAAATATTATTAATAGTATTTTTAAGGATAAATAATTGAAATCATTAATATTAATAATTATATTTGTATATATGCTAATAACATTAATTGTATATATTTTTCAAAGAAGTCTTCTATATTTCCCAACAACTTATACTAAAATAGATGGAGTTGAAGAGATTTATTTTAAATTTAATTCAATAAAACTTCAAGGTTGGGTTTTAAATAAAGGTCAAGAGAAAGCTTTAATTTATTACGGGGGAAATGCAGAAAATATTGAGCAAAATATTGATTCTTTTAAAACATTGTTTCCAAATAGAACTGTATATTTAATTAATTATAGAGGATATGGAAAGAGTCAAGGGAATCCTACAGAAAAAAATCTATTTGCAGATGGATTAAAAGTTTTTGATGAAATAAAATTAAAGCATAAATCTATATCGTTGATGGGTAGAAGTTTAGGTTCAGGAATTGCAAGTTATATCTCTTCTAAAAAAGAAGTTGAAAAATTAGTATTAATAACGCCATATGACAGTATTTTAAATGTGGCAAAAGAAGCATATAGTTTTTTGCCAGTCTCTTTTTTATTAAAAGATAAATATGAATCTTTTAAATATGTTTCCAATATTAAGGCTTCTACTTTAATATTATACGCTAAAAAAGATGAAGTAATAAATCCAAAAAGAACTAAACGTTTAATAAATGAATTCAAAAAAGAGCAGATATCAAGTGTTATTATTAAAAATGCTAATCATAATGATATCTCAAACTTTAAAGAGTATTCTTTAAAACTAAGTAATTTTCTTGATTAATTCTTTTATATTTCCAATTGTGAAGTCATATCAATACTTCCACCTTTGATAATTTGAGCTCTTAATCCAGCTTTATTAACCATTTTGGTTAAGACTTTTTGATTATTTAGTTTATCAGCAAGATATTTACAAGGCTCACATAGTCTAATACCTTTTAGAACAACATTTCCAATTTGGAATTCTTTATCAACTAGGGAGTTTAAATCGCAATTTGAAATAACAATATTTCTTCTAAGGTCTTCACCTGTTATATTTTCATTGAATTTATCATTAAATTCATTTATTTTTTCAATTTCAATTAGTGTTACATTTCTATCTGGTTCTATTTTCCCTTTATTTGAAAATGTTCCTTCTTGATTATAATATCTATCTCCAAAAATACCTTTTTCTTCTTCTAAAATTATTTGATTTACTTTTTGCATAGAACTTTTTGTATCTTGTGATATAAGAAGACTTACGATTTTACCTGACATAGTTATCCTTTTTATGATTTTTTAGCAAATGCTAAACCTGCACCAAGACTTATAAATAAGCTACCTACTACTTTACCAAAGTATTTTGATAAAGAAGATTTATTAAACAACTCTTTTATTAAATTTGCACTAATAGTATATATCATCATACAAACAAATGCGATAACACCAAGTATAATTACTAATAAACTATAGTGTAGTATATTATTTTGTCCTTCGCTAATAAACTGAGGGAATAGGGCTGTAAAAAATACTAATGCTTTTGGATTTGAAGCTGCAACAATAAATGCTTCTGTAAATAATTTACGCAATTTTACATCTTCTTTTTTTAATTTTTCTTTTTCATTATCTATGTTAAATGGTGTTTTAAATAGTTTTATTCCTAAATATATTAAATATATTGCTCCTGCATATTTTATAATCATGAAAAGTGTTGTAGATGTAGTTAGAACAATTCCAAGACCAGTAACTGCAATAGAAGCTTGTATCATTGATGCAGTTGTATTTCCAATTGCTGTAGCAATAGAAATTTTTGTACCATATTTCAATCCATGAGTAAGAGCTAGAAGCATACTTGGTCCTGGAATAATCGATGCAATAAATACTGTTAAAATATATAAAAGCCAAAAATCTAAATTTTCCATATGTACTCCAATAAATTGATTCATAATACAAGATATATTATTAATTTATTCAATAATACATTTATTCCATAATTGAGAAAATATATTTATTGCTTTTTCAATTTCTTCTTCTTTAAATCCTCCAAATCCCATCATAAGACCTTGCCATTTATCTCCGCTTCGTTCTTTTGCATAGTAGAGCTTTATTTTTTCTTTTTGTGTTAATTTCTCTAGTTTTAACCAATCAAATTGTTTTGTAGGATTTATTATTATTGATAAACCTGCTCCTTGGCTTTCTATTTTCATGGTATTACCAATTTTTTCTTTTAATAGTGATTTCATTAGATTATGTTTTTTTTTGTTTTTCGTTCTTATTTTTCTTAAATGTTTATCCCAATGCCCGTCTTCTATGAATTTTTCCAAAACTTTTTGAGTAGTTAAACAAACTCTAGAAGCTCTAGTTTCATAGAAGTTGTTAAACTTTTCTAATATAGAGGGAGGAAGGACTAAGTAACTAACTCGTATAGCAGGAGATAGTGATTTAGAAAAAGTACCTGCATATATTACTCTGTTGTTATTATCTAATCCTTGCAGTGAAGGGATAGGTCTATTTATATAATTTAATTCACTATCATAATCATCTTCAATAATAAAGCTATTAGTATTTTTTGCCCATTCAAGAAGTTTCATTCTTTTACTTATTGGCATTGCCACACCTGTTGGATATTGGTGTGAAGGTGTGATATATACAAGTCTTGATTTAGATTTTTTGAGTACTTCTAAATCTATACCATCTTTTAGAAGTGGAATATTTTCAATTTTATAACTATGAGAATCAAAAACTTTTCTAGCAATATGATAACCTGGGAACTCTGTTGCAAGAGTCTCATTTGAATTTTTGAGAAGCTTAGCTAGTAAGCCCATAGAGTCAGCAAATCCATTACATATTATAATTTGAGTTGAGTTACATTTAACTCCTCTTGATTTTATAAGATATTGTGATACTTGCTTTCGTAAGCCTAATTCACCTTGTCCTTTTTGATACATTCCAAAATCAAGTGTATCATCAATAACTTTTGTAAATAGTCTTTTCCAAAGTTTTAAAGGAAAAGAATCTTTTGCTAATCTTGCTGGAAAGAAATCATATAAAGTATCTTCTTTTAACTCTTTTTCTTCTTTTCCTTTTGAAAAATCAGTGTTAAAATCACTATATTTAGTATCTGTAACTATATAACCACTTTTAGGATAACTATCTATATATCCTTCTACAACAAGTTGTGAGTAAGCTCGTTCTACGGTATTTTTACTTAAGTTATAAGTTGATGCAATTTTTCTTATAGAAGGAATTTTTTCTCCTATTTTATAGTTTTTAATAATATCATTTTTTAACTCTTGATAAAGTTGAAGACAAAGAGGTTTTTTATCATTTTTTTCAATTATATACATAACTGTCCCTAAATAAAGTAAATAATTTGGCACTTGTTATAAGTACAGATATATGATATATTACTATAAATAAAAACAAGGTTAATAAATGAAAGTTGAAATTGCAACACTTAATGATATAGATAAATTATGTGATTTATTGACAACTCTTTTTGAACAAGAAGTTGAATTCAAAGCAGATAAAAAGATTCAAAAAAAAGCTTTAACTATGATAATAAAAAATCCAGTTCAAGGACATATTTTAATTGCAAAAGACGGTGATAACATCGTGGGAATGTTAACTTTATTATATACAATTTCTACTGCTTTAGGCTCAAAAGTTGCTGTATTAGAGGATATGATTATTTCTAAAGAGCACCAAAGTAGAGGTATTGGTACTTTATTAGTTTTATACGCAAAAAGTTTTGCAAAAGAAAATGAATGTAAAAGAATAACTTTATTAACTGATTTTGACAATATTAAGGCACACAAATTTTATGAAATAAATGGTTTTACTAAATCAACGATGATTCCATTTAGAATTGTACTTTAGAAATAAAATAATATAAAAAGGAAATTTGATGAATATTGGTATTTATATTTATAATGAAGCAGAAGTGCTAGATTTTTCAGGTCCTTTTGAAGTATTTTCTGTAGCTTCAAGGTTTTTAAAAGATAAAAAGAAATTTAACGTCTGTTTAATAAGTGAAAATCAGAGTTTAGTAACTGCAAGAGGTGGATATAAGGTAAGTTCTCATTATACTTTTGAAAATCATCCACCTTTAGATGTCTTAGTTGTAGTTGGTGGCGTGCATACAGAAGAAGTAAAAAAAATAGATGTAATAGACTGGATAAAAAAACAATCCGACAGCGTAAAACTTATTGCTTCTGTTTGTACAGGAGCTTTTCTTTTGGCTGAAGCTAAAATAATAACAAAGCAAAAAGTAACAACACATTGGGAAGATATTGAAGATTTGGAAAAAGATTACCCTTCTTTAAAAATAGTTAAAGATGTTAGATGGGTTGATGAAGGAGATATTGTAACTTCTGCAGGAATATCTGCAGGTATTGATATGAGTTTACATCTAGTTTCAAAAATTCATGGTTATGAATTAGCCGTAAAAACAGCAAAACAAATGCAATTTGATTGGAGTGAAAATAATTAAAATGAAAAAAGCTTTTGAAATAACAGATAAGAAAATAATAGATGATATTTTAAATGAAGCACAATTTGGGACATTAGCTTTATGTTCAAATAATAAACCTTACTCTTTACCTATAAACTTTGTAGAGTTAAATGGAGAAATTTTCTTTCATGGATCGAAGAAGGGCAAAAAGATTAGTATTATAAAAGAGAATACAAATGCTTCTTTTTCTGTAGTAGAAGATTGTTCTTTAATTCCTTCGTATTTTAGTACAGATAAAGGTGATGCTTGTCCTGCAACTCACTTTTTTAAATCTATAATAATTGATGGAAAAATAGAATTTGTAGAAAATTATAATGAAAAAGCTAATGCTTTAGAGTCTTTAATGCAAAAACTTCAAAAAGAGGGTAAATATATACCTTTAAATGATGAAACGTACAAAAAGGCAATAAATGCTACATGTCTGTTTAAATTAATACCAAATGAAATAAGAGCCAAATTTAAGTTAGGACAACATCTTAAAAAAGACAGGTTTGAAAGAATTTGTGAGCACTTACAAGAAAGAGGAACTAAAAAAGATTTAGAAACTTTAAAGCTTATGAAACAATTTTATAAATAAGGAAAATATATGAATGAACAAATAAAACATTATGAAGATAAATTAAAATATGAAATAGATTCTTGGGATTTAAATGAGTCTTTAAAGGTATCAGATTCTATAATAGTTATTGATGCAAGAAGCAAAAGTGCATATGAGCATGAACGAATTCCAAACTCAATAAATATACCACATAAAACTATGAATGATAACACTACAAAGAATTTACCTAAAAATAGAATATACGTGACATATTGTGATGGAATAGGGTGTAACGCTTCTACAAAAGGAGCTTTAAATATGGCAAGACTAGGTTTTCAAGTAAAAGAGTTAATTGGTGGCATTGAATGGTGGATTAGAGATGGTCATCAGACGCATGGCAAAAATGCAAGAAAAAACAAAAATATCCAATGTGCTTGTTAAAAAACTTTAATTTAAAGAATAATAGACTCAAAAATGTCCATATTAATAAATATATGACAAAATTTTAAATACTTTTAAGATATTAAATTTAATACCAACACTATAAATATAATAAAATAAATATTGCAACTAAGTCGCATTTAATTTTTATTTGTTAGAATTCAAAAATGCAATTAAGTTGCATAGAATTTTAAAGGATGAAAATTGCAATCGCAATTAAAAAATGTAATAGAAGTATCAAATCTAAACTTTTCATATGAGAAACAAAAAGTTTTAGAGAATATAAATTTTAAGATTAAAGAAAATGATTTTTTAACAATCATAGGACCTAATGGTGGAGGAAAATCAACTTTACTGAAACTAATTTTAGGGATAAATGAACTAAGAGAAGGTTCTATAAAGATTTTTGGAAAAGATTATATAAATCAAATTCAAAAGATTGGTTATGTTCCACAAAATACAAATATAAATCTAAATTTTCCAATAACTGTACTTGAAGTTGTAATGATGGGACAAAACAATCTTCAAAAAAGACTATTTGGATATAAAAAAGAGGAAAAAGAAAGAGCATATGAAGTTTTAGAAAAAGTAGATATGAAAGATTTTGTAAAAAATAAAATATCAAATCTTTCAGGAGGACAAAGACAAAGGGTACTTATTGCACGTGCGCTCTTTTCTAATCCTGAAATTCTACTTTTGGATGAACCAACATCAAATATAGATATTAGTGGATGTGAACAAATATATTCAACTTTAGAACAGCTAAATAAAGAGATTACAGTTATAGTTGTAAGTCACGATATTTCAGTTATTTTAAAATATGCATCAAAAGCTTTTTATATAAATAGAAAACTTACATATCATGACCTAACAACGATGAAAGATGAGTTTAAATCAATAGATTCTCATATATGTGAGATTGAACTTCTTGAAATGCTAGGAAGATGTCGATGTTAGAACTACTTTCATATTCATTTATTCAAAATGCTTTATTAGCTGGAGTTATTGTAAGTATTATTACTGCAATAATAGGAACTTTGGTTGTTGTAAATAAAATGGTATTTTTATCAGGTGGTATAGCACATAGTGCTTATGGTGGTATTGGACTTACTATATATTTTGGTTTACCAATGTTGTTATCCACATCTTTATTTTGTGTTGCAGTTACTATTTTAATTGCCTTAGCAAGTTATAAAAATAGAGAAAACCTAGATATTATGATTGGTCTTACTTGGTCAGTTGGGATGTCTTTTGGGATTATTCTTGCAGATTTAACACCTGGATATCAAACAGATTTAATGTCTTATCTTTTTGGTTCATTACTTGCAGTAAGTATTGAAGATGTTTATTATATGGCTTCCTTACTAGTTATAATATTTCTAATTGTAACTATTTTTTATAGAGATATTTTAGCTGTATCATATGATAGAGAATATGCAAGTCTAAGAGGTATAAAAACTAAGTTTTTTTATACACTTATTTTAGTTTTATCAAGTTTAGCCATAGTAATTTCTATAAAAGTTGTAGGTCTAATTTTAGTTATAGCACTTCTTACTATACCAATTTATATTTCTAGCTTTTTTTGTAAGAATTTATTATCAATGATGATAGTATCTGCTGTTCTTTCAATAATATTTACAATCATTGGGCTTGTAGTTTCTTATCAATTTGATATAAGTTCAGGTCCTTCAATAATTATGAGTAGTTCACTTTGTGCACTTATAGTTTTTATTTATATGAGTATAAAAAAATGAATTTAAAAAGAGAAAAAATGGATATTGATTTTAAAAAATCTAATGGTTTAGTTCCTGTTGTTACCCAAGAGTTTGGAACAAATGAAATTTTAATGTTAGGCTATATGAACCAAGAGGCTTTAGACTTAACAGTTGAAACAAAAATTATTCACTATTTTTCGAGAAGTAAAAATAGAATTTGGAAAAAAGGTGAAAGTAGTGGACATATTCAAAAACTAATTGATTTAAAGGTTGATTGTGATAATGATACGATCCTAGCGATTGTAGAGCAAGTTGGTAATTCTGCTTGTCATACAGGAGCAAAGTCTTGTTTTTTCAAGTCATATTTAGGAAATGACATAAAGACAATTATTGAATCAAAAATAGCAAATCTTCCTACAAAATACGGGGATTTTGATGTTAAAGCATATAAAGATGGCTGCCAAGAACACCTTGCAATTATGAGTAAAAACTTTAATGAACTTAAAGCTCCTCATGTTAGAGTACATAGTGAGTGTCTAACAGGAGATTCAGTTGGAAGTTTAAAATGTGACTGTAATAAACAACTTGTAATGGCACTAAAATTAATTGCTAAAGAAGGTGGTTTAGTTATTTATCATAGGCAAGAAGGACGAAATATAGGACTTGTAAATAAAATCAATGCCTATAATCTTCAAGACCAAGGGTACAATACCGTTGAAGCTAATGTTAAACTTGGATTTAAAGCTGATGAAAGAGATTATAAAGCAGTTGGATATATATTAAAAGATTTAGGTTTAGATGAAATAAAATTAATGACAAACAATCCAAAGAAAATTCAATTTGTGGAAAGTTGTGGTATTAAAATAAAAAAAAGAACTCCATCAATTATAAAAACAAATCCATATAATGAAAACTATTTAAAAATAAAAAAAGAGCAAATGGGACATTTACTTTAAAATAAAGGATTAGATATGCTAAAAGAAAATCAAACAGAGTTATTAAAAAATTTATTATTAGAAAAAAAAGAACAGTTATTATCAGAAACTACTTTAGGTCAGGCTATTATTGAAGAACTTCAAAGTGAAACATCTTATGATGAACTTGATTATGCAGAGGTTTCAAGTGATAGTCATAATCTTTATGTTTTAAGAAATAAACAACTTCAAGATATAAAAGAGATAGATTTAGCATTAAGAAAAATAGAGAAGAAAACTTATGGAATCTGTGAAATGTGTGATGATTATATAGGAATTAAAAGGCTGAAAGTTAAACCTCATGCTAGATTTTGTGTCGAATGTAGAGAGGCATATGAAAAGGGGTTAGATAGATAAAAAGAGACTTTTAATAGTCTCTTTTTTTCTTTAAAATTTATAAGTTAAAGATAAAGATACAACTTTTGTATCTACATCATTTCTATTTTCTGGTAATTCTTTTCCATTCTGGAAAGAATATTTTGCAACAATATCGAAATCTTTGAATTTTTTTCCAAACTTTAACATATATGTTCTATTTTGTTCCATGGCATGATGTTGAACCTTTGTTCCACCATCAAGAACAGTGAAAACTCTTTTTCCAAAGAAAGCACCTATTCCTCCAACGTATCCATTGTAATTCGCTCCTAGTTTTAAACCTGTAGTAAAATAGTCTTTATCTTTAAAACTATAACTACCATATTTTTGACCATCAATATCTATTTTTTTAGCAATTATTGTTGCTTTTAATTTTAGATTATCAATTTTAAAACCCTTTGAGATGCTAAAATCATATTGGTTTACATCAAAGTTTTTATAGTCACTTTTATAAATATCTACAGCTGCATTAAAACCTTTTGTAATAGTGTAAGTTCCACCTAACCCATATACTTTTCCTTGATCTGTAGGAGCTAAGTTATCTATTATTTTGATAAAACTGGCTTTTACTTTTATTTTATCATTAGCTTTGTATATATATTTTGCATTATATTTTTCAACATCTAAATCTCTGTTTGCTTTTGAAATTGGATGTACTGTCCTATCTACATTATCACCTTGGTATCCTATACTAAATTTATGATTAGATATTTCATGTGATATATCTAAAATATGAATTTTTCCATTAATTTTTGATGCTGAATTACTATAATCTTTTATCCCATATCCATAAGTGATACTACTGTTATCTGCATATAATAATCCACATAAAACTGTAGAACATAATAATATTTTTTTCAATCTCATCCTTTTTTTGCAACTAAGTTGCATATTTTTTGTGAATTATAATATAATATTTTTAAATAAAACTTATATATATTAATATAAGTTAAACAAATAATAATAGCATTGGTTTGAATTTATATAAAAAGTAAAGTTTAAAGTATCAAAGGCTTATATACAGGAGTTTATTTTTTTAATTACCAGTTTACATTTTTAATTCCAACAAGAGATGCGAAACTAAATAGTTCAAGGTCTAGTTTCTCTTGCTGTTTATTATTCCATTGAATATTATCTTCTTTCCAGAAGTTTAAAACATTCAATTGATTATCTTTTCTATTAGCTTGTAATTCAATTCTTCCTATAAATTTACTTCCTTCTAATAATGGATAAACATAATATCCCCATTTTCTTTTAGATTTTGGTACGAATATTTCTATTTTATAATCAAAGTCAAATATATTTTTTAATCTAACTCTGTCTCTTATTGTTGGGTCAAAAGGGTTGATTATCTGGATTTTTAAATTTGAACTTTTTAGATTATTTAGTTTTTCAGTAATATCTAAAAATGAAAAACTTTTTATATATTTCCCTTCATAGTTTTCCCATTGGACTTCTAATAAGTTTTCTTTATTATTCTTAATCCAAGTATTTACTTCTTGTATAGTAAGAGCATCCCAAAAGTTTTTTATCTCTTTTGCACTTGCAATACTCATTCTTTTTAAAGCTTGAGTACAAAGCCAGTTTATTTGTTCTTCTTTTTCTATTTTTGTATTTAAAATATCTGTAGGAATAATATTTTCAATTAAATCATAATATTTTCTAAAGCTTTTTCTATATGCAGTACTAAGTACACCGCAGTTCCACATATAATCTAAGGTTGTTTTATGTGGAGGTCTAGTCCACATCTTTTTCTCACCTTTTATTTTTGTTTCGAAATCACTTGTATTTAATGGTCCTTCTTCTTTAATTCTATTTATAATATTTTTTATACCGTTTTCATCTAAAATATTTTTATAATATTTGGATTTATCAATCTTTTCTTTTATACGTTCAAATTGAATATTCCAATATGGATAAAAATCTATAGGTAAAACAGAAGCATCATGGGTAAAGTGTTCAAATATATTGTTTTTTTCTAAAAGTAAATTATCTAACATAGATTCTTTATATTTTTTATTTCTTGACCATAATATATGATGATGAGCTCTTGTGACATTTTGAATACTATCTAATTGGACAAAACCTAAATTTTTTATCATTTGTAAGACATTAAGAGGTTTATTTTTTATATCTAATAAACCATTTGAGTTTAACCATAATAGTCTTGTTTGTTGATTTGTAATTTTCATTATTACCTATTTTTATCATTTTTTGAATTGTTTATTAGTAATCTTTATATTGTAAAAAAACTTAAAATCTGACATATAGTTCAAAATCATATAATGTTTCATATCTAATCTTTAAATTTTTAATTAGTAATATAAATAATAAATTACAAAGAAGATAGCTGTTAAGGTTTGTATATATGATATAAAGGAGTTGATTATGAAAAAAATTATACTGTTTTTATGTGTATTGAGCTTATCTCTTTTTGCCAAAGAAGTTCAAGAAATAATAGCTACTAATTGTAGTACTTGTCATGGTACTCAAATGGAAAAAGAGTGTTTTGGGGTTTCTAAAATTCCTAATACTTTTGACTCAGATACATTATATAAAGTTTTAAATGAGTATAAAGAGGGAAAGAGAAACCAATATAGTATGGGTGGAGTTATGACTGCAAGAGTAAAAGATTTAAGCGATGATGACATTAAAGCTTTATCTATATATGTACATAAATTAGGCAAAAAATAAAATATATAAAAAAAGCTAGCCTCAAAGAGACTAGCTTTTAAAGATTAGATGGTAAGTCAAAAAAGTTATAAGGTTTTTGACCCTTATCTCAGCTGTACTCTTCTGTTAATTTATCATAAAATTTAACATAATTAGTATCACCTGTATCTCTAGCTTTCATGGCTGGTCTAGGATGTTCATTTAAATGTCCAGTAATAATATATGGAACACTACTTCCCCAATCTAACTCTTTTTCCAGAGGTACAATATACTCTTCAATAAATTTCAATACTGGAAGTAATTTATATTTTGGATTTTTTAAGAACCCTAGTAATAGTTCCATAGCACAGTTTCCTGCTCCTCTTCCTAGTCCAGAAACAGTTACATCTAAGAAACTTGTTCCATAAATCATCGCTTCTAAAGTATTTGCATATGCTAGTTGTAGATTATTATGTGCATGAATACCTACTTTTTTACCAGTTTCTTTTGCAACAGATAAATATTTATCCGTAAGTTTATTGATTTGTTCAGGATAGAAAGAACCAAAACTATCTGCTATATAAATTACATCTACATTTGTTTTACTAAGTGTTGCTAAAACTTGATCTAACTCATCATCAAAAGATTTTGAAATAGCCATGATATTACATGTTGTTTCATATCCTTTTGCATGGAAGTCTTCTATAAGTTCTATAGCTTCTGGTAATTGATGAATATACGTAGCAACTCTAATCATATCTACAACACTATCATCACTATGAGGAATTTCTTCTTTTATAGTTCTTCCCACATCAGACATAGTAGCAATTTTTAAGTTTGTATTGTTTTCACCAACAATTTTTCTGATATCTTCTTCTTTACAGAAATTCCAACATCCATATTCATCTTCACTCATTACTGTTGGAGATACATTTTTACCTATTTCCATATAGTCAACACCAGCTGCAACACACATATCATAATGTGCTTTTACAAAAGCATCTGTAAAATGGTAGTTATTTACTAAACCACCATCTCTAATAGTACAATCGAAGACTTTTAAGTCTTCTCTAACTGAAAGTATTGACCCCTCTTTTTCAATCATAATTCATCCCTGTTTTCTAATAATTTAATTTTTTATCTTTAATGATTAAAATAATACTAAAATCATCTTTAAAAATAGAAATGAAGACTCTTTTTTTAGATTTTATTAATTTTTACATAATAAATGATCTTTTTTTGATAAATAAAGATTTAGAAAAATGAATAATCTATTATAATTTTTTCTTATTTTTATAACAGATTTAAGTTAAATACCTTATCATGTATAAATTGATTACATTAATGTATTTAATTTATATTACTATAAGGAATAAGACATGTTAGATCCTGAAGAAGAGTATTATAAACTTTTAGAAGTATATAGCAAAAATGTAATTGCTTCTAAAACTGACTTAAAAGGTAAGATAGTATATGTATCTGAGGCCTTTTGTGATATAAGTGGTTATACAAGAGAAGAACTTATGGGACAACCTCATAGTATAGTAAGACATCCGGATACACCATCAAGTTTATTTGAAGAATTATGGAAAACTATAAAAGCAACTAAAACTTTTAAAGCTGAAATAAAAAATAAAAAAAAGTGTGGTGATTATTATTGGGTAGATATGACTGTTTCTCCTATTTTTGATGATTTTAATAATGTAGTTGGATATGGTGCTGTTCGACATGATATTACAGATAAAAAGAAAATTGAGGAATTAAATATTGAACATGAAAAACTAATTGACTCTTTTAGTCAACATGTAATTGCATCTAAAACTGATCTATTAGGCAATATTACATATGTCACCCAAGCTTTTTGTGATATAAGTGGTTATACAAAAGAAGAGCTTATAGGACAACCTCATAGTATTGTAAGACATCCTGATATGTCAAAAGAGTTTTATAAAAAACTTTGGAAAGCTATAAAGAATGGAAAAACTTTTTATGGTGAAGTAAAAAATAAAAAGAAAAATGGTGATGATTATTGGGTTGATGTAGCTATTACTCAAGATTTTGATAAAAATGGTAATCATATAGGATATAGTGCTATAAGAAGTAATATCTCAAAACAAAAAATCTTAGAAGATTTATTAGCCTGTCAAAAGAATGAAGCTGAAAATGAAATTGTTTCAGAAAAATAGGCAAAAAAAAAGCTAGTCTAAAAAAGACTAGCTTTTATATTTGTAAGAATATTTACTATTGAGGAGTAACGTTCTCAGCTTGTGGTCCTTTTTGACCTTCACCGATTTCGAAAGTAACTTTTTGACCTTCTTCTAATGTAACTCTTCCATAACCTGTGTTATTAACTTGTCTGTAATGTACGAATACGTCTTTTCCACCGTTATCTTGTTGGATAAAACCAAAACCTTTTTCACTATTGAACCATTTTACTGTTCCATTAACTAAATCTGCCATGCAGTTTCCTTTGTTTTTAAAATATACTTTACTTACGTAAAGAGGTCGAAAATATAGATAGGAGTTCTTCATGGTGATTATACTGTTAACGAAAGTTGTCAATAAAAAGCAAACCAAAGATGCAACTCTAAATCATCTTCAATACGGATATTATAGCATAGTTTTCTCAATTAATACTTTTTTTCTCAAAAAAAATTAAAAAATTAAAAAAATAACATTAAAATATTACTAAAAGGGAGGTTAAAATAGCTTTTTGTAATAATTATTAAAAGGATATGACATGATCATTGAAATATATTATTGTGGAATGTGAAATTATTTACCTAAAGCTTCTAGGTTAGAAGAGGAATTAAAGAATAATTTTCCAGATGCAAAAATTGAAC
The DNA here is from genome assembly GCF_001895145.1 of Arcobacter sp. LA11. Classification (NCBI taxonomy): domain Bacteria; kingdom Pseudomonadati; phylum Campylobacterota; class Epsilonproteobacteria; order Campylobacterales; family Arcobacteraceae; genus Arcobacter; species Arcobacter sp. LA11. The sequence continues at coordinate 53,669 of NZ_BDIR01000014.1, forward strand.
TTATAGAAAGTTCAGGGGGAACATTTATTGTAAATGTTGATAAAGTGGTTATTTTTGATAAACTAGCAATATCAAAAACAGAAGCGATTTTTCCTAAAGAAAATGAGATAAGTGAAAAAATCAGACTACTATAGTTTTAAGTCTGATTTTTTATAAATTGCAAAAAAATGCGGAACGGGTGGGTTTTGATTATCATCGTAAGATAAAAAATCTATCTCTTTTAATTTATCAATTTTTACAAATTTATCAATCTCTTCTTTATCTAAAGGAAGTGGGATATTATCTTCTTGTTCACCTGTTTTTCTACTTCTACATGATACTAATAAATTTCCAGAAGGTGCAAGCAATTTTGAGATTGCTTTTCTTGCTTTTATTCTATATTCTCCAGGAAGAACTTGTATTGTGTTACATTCATAAACTAAATCAAAATTTTCAATCCATTCATCTGGATAGTTAAATAAATCAGCAACTAAATAAGTAACTTTTGAATTTGGATATCTATTTTCACATAATTCTATAGCACTTTGAGATATATCAAAACCAATAACCTCATAACCAAAGTTACTTAAAGCTTCTGCATCATCACCAACTCCACATCCTATGACAACTGCTTTTGGTTTAATTTTTTTCTTTGGATTATCTTTTAACCAGTGTATTAAATATGGACTTGGTTCTAAATCTGCCCAAAATACTGCCTTATAATCACCTTTTGCATTTTTATAAATAGAATCAAACCATCCTAATGGATCATCATTTTCTTGATATGTTTTTACCATTTTTTTATATTCAATGAAATCAAATTCTTCCATTTAATTATCCTTAAAATGTTTTATATGAATAGAGTTTATATCAAAAAAATAATTAAATTAGTAGAAAGAACAATTAACATTATTTCTTAATATTAATTTAAAACTTTATACTTATAATTATATGACTAATAATATATTTATATATGATTTATATATATTAATATTATTTAAGATGGGAATAATTATGAAACATCTAACAATTAGACTGAAACTTATCATCATTTTTATTCTTATAAAAGTTGTACCTCTTGTTTTGATTACATACTTATGTATTCAAGGTGCAATTAAACTAAATGATTACTATCTTGAAAATACAGAAGCAATATATATAAAGAATAAACAAGTTATTAGAGCAACTGCCTATGAATCTATTTCTGACAGTATTGAAGCTTTAGATGCAAAATCTCAGGAGTCTATTGAAATGATGACTGTAAAAATTGCATCGGAAGTTGCATCTTTCCTTTATGAAAGAGATAATGATTTACTCTTTTTGTCTTCATTAGATTTAAATCAAAAAATAATAGAAAATTTTTATCATTCAAAATCAAAAGAGTTAAAGGTTACTCCTGAGTATATTTATAACAATAGTTTAAAAAAATGGATTAGAGTGGAAGAAGAACAAGAAGTGAAACTTCATGAAACTTCTCAGTTAAAAGATAATGAGAAGAAATTTCGTTTTATTAATCCTAATAAAACAGAAAAAATTGCTGTACCTATTTATAAAGAAGTAGTTTTCTTTGATTTAAGTGGTAAAGAAATTTATAAAAAATCATCAATAAATCAAGTTAAAAATAATATATCATTAAAAGAAAACACTTATATAAACTCTGAAAACTATTTTACTGAGATAAAAGATTTAAAAAAGGGTGAGATTTATGTTTCAGATGTAATTGGAGAATATGTTAGTTCTAAGATAATAGGTTTTTTTACAAAAGAAAATGCAGAGGCTTCAGGTTTAGAGTTTAATCCAAAAAAACATGCTTTTGCAGGTGTAGAAAACCCAGTTGGTAAAAAATTTGAAGGGATTGTTCGATATATCACTCCTGTTTTTAAAAATAACCAAAAGATAGGTTTTATATCTTTAGCTTTAGACCATAAACATATTATGGAGTTTACAGATACTTTTAATCCACTTAGCAACCATAAAGAGTTAGATATCTCTGATGCTAGTAATGGAAACTATGCTTTTATGTGGGATTATGAAGGAAGAAATATCTCTCACCCAAGAGATTATTTTATAGTTGGTTTTGATTCAACTACTGGGGAAAGAGTTCCTGGTTGGATTACTAATTCTTTATTGGATGAATTTGAAAATTCATATGAAAAGAATTTAAATAGGTTTTTAGAAAAGTATCCAAAATTTCATGAACAAGCATTATCTAAAAAGCCAAATATAAAACAATTGAAAGAAAAAGGTGAAGTAGGTTTAGATTGTAGATATTTGAATTTTGCACCTCAATGTAAAGGATGGATGGAACTAACTCAAAATGGTGGTTATGGTTCTTTTATTATTTATTGGAGTGATGTTTGGAAATTAACTACTGCTGCAACAATTCCATATTTTAGTGGACAATATAAAAATTCTAAAAGAGGTTTTGGTTTTGTGACAATTGGTGCAAATGTTGATGAATTTCATAGTGCTGCAAATAAAACAAGAGAGAATATTAAGGATGTAATTGATATTCAAACAAAAGATATGACTGAAGTTTTATCTTCTGATAGAAAAAAAATAAAAACTTTTGAAGCAAATACTATAAAAGAATTGACTTTATATACTGTGTTAATGATTATAATTGTTATACTTATTGCAATATGGATGTCTAATTATATATCAAATAAGATAACAAAATTAATAATTGGTACAAAAGAGTTTGCTGATAATAATTTAGACTATCGTATAAAAGTTGAGTCTTCTGATGAAGTTGGTAAGCTTGAAAACTCTTTTAATGAAATGGCACAAACCCTTAAAAATAATAGTATTAAAATTAAAGAACAAGATAGTATTATGACTCAACAAGCCAAAATGGCTGCAATGGGAGAAATGCTTGAGAATATTGCACATCAATGGAGACAACCCTTATCTATGATTTCTACTTGTGCAAGTAGTACGAAAGTACAATTAGAATTAAAAGTTTTAAAAGAAGTTGATTTAGATGATAATATGGATGATATTCTTAAGTATACTAGTCACTTATCTCAAACAATAGATGATTTTAGGAACTTTTTTAAACCAAACAAAGATATGAATAATTTTAGTATTGAACAATCTTTAAATAAGACATTACAATTAATTTCATCAAAATTAAAAAGTGAAGAAATTGAAATAGTAAAAGAAATTGAAGATGTCGTTATTTTTGGTCTAGAAAATGAATTAATGCATGTTTTAATTAATATTATAAATAATGCTTCCGATGCTTTTGTAGGAAAAGAAAATTTAAAAAAATTAATTTTAATAAATATTAAAAGAAAAGAAAATGAATTAATAATTAAAATCCAAGATAGTGCGGGTGGAATACCTGATGAATATTTAGAAAGAATTTTTGAACCATATTTTACAACAAAAAATGGTGTACATGGTACAGGAATTGGACTTTATATGACTGAAGAAATCATTAATGAACATATGAAAGGCAAAATTAGTGTAAAAAATAAAAGCTTTGAATATGGACATAGTGGACATTTTGGTGCTAGATTTAAAATAAAAATACCTTTAAATTAATAAAAATATTCATTTAGCAATATCTGGATTGTGTGAATATTTATCTTACGTTATACTTCTAAAAAACTTAGAAGGGAAATACCATGAGCTACATAACAGAGCAAACATTAGAACAAGCAGATAAAGAGCTGTTCGATATAATAGAAGATGAACTAGAAAGACAAACAGACCACCTAGAGATGATAGCAAGTGAAAACTTTACATCACCAGCAGTAATGCAAACAATGGGATCAGTATTTACAAATAAATATGCAGAAGGATACCCATATAAAAGATATTATGGTGGATGTGAATTTGCAGATAAAGCAGAACAACTAGCAATAGATAGAGCTTGTGAAATCTTTGATTGTAAATTTGCTAATGTACAACCTCATGCAGGATCTCAAGCAAATGGTGCAGTTTACGCAGCA